>CAYSIH010000065.1:0-8482 GCA_964431005.1 uncultured Sphaerochaeta sp.
CATAGGGGCTGAATGACCAGGTGGTATGCACATGGTTGTTCACCTCCTCAAGAACTTTTCGACTCAACGAGCCGCTTTCGATCAGAGAACCGAGAGTCCGGCTCGCCTCTAGGCGAACCGGCTTCTCAGGACTATTGATGGCCATTTCCAGTTGTTGCAAATCCATGGGCACCTCATCAGTACTACTTAGACGCCTTCACGGCTTGTGCGATAAAACTCACCGTCGGTGTAGTTATAAGAAGGGACATAGGAAGGAAGAGGGAGTACCTGCTCATGGATGGCATCCAAAACGGAGGAAGCCTGAGCAAAGTAGTACTCTTCCATCTCGGCAGGAGGCGTGATCCAGTTCTTGGATCCAACCACTACAATCGGTGCGTCAAGATACTCAAAGGCCAATCGGCTGAGGTTCGATGCTACCGTATGCAGATAACTGCCCCTTTCGGCGCTATCGGTGACCATGACACAGCGGCCGGTCTTCTTCACGCTTTCGATGAGAGTCTCGTACTTGAGGGGGTTGATCCATCTCAGGTCGATTACTTCGGCCTGCATGCCAAACTCTGATTCGAGCCTTGCAGCAGCATCTAAAGCTGTGTAGAGCGAGGGTCCCAAGGTCACAAGAGTGACGGCATCGCCCTCTCTCTTGATAGCGGGCTCGCCTTCAGGAATTTCATAATATCCCTCAGGGACCCCTTCTTTAACAAACTGCTCGCCAATTCCGTAAAGCTTCTGGCTCTCAAAGAACACCACAGGGTCAGTACCACGCAAAGCGTAGTTGAGCATGCCTTTCACGTCATAGGGAGTTGCAGGGTACATCGCCTTGAGCCCAGGGACTGAAGCAACCATACTCGTCCACTCCTGGGAGTGCTGAGCACCATACTTGTTTCCTACAGAGACACGCAGGGTGAGGGGCATCGTCAAGACACCGGCACTCATCGCCTGCCACTTGGGCATCTGGTTGAAGACTTCATCTCCAGCACAGCCGAGGAAGTCACAGTACATCAGTTCGACTACTGCCCGTCCTCCAGCCATAGCATACCCTACTCCACTGCCGACGATTGCAGACTCGGAGATTGGGGAGTTGAAGAATCTTGAAGGGGGAAGCAACTCAGTAAGGCCACGATAGCAGGCAAAAGCTCCGCCCCAGTCACGATGGTCCTCACCATAGGCAACCATGGTCGGGTCAATGGCAAAGCGGTGGGCCATTGCCTCAAAGACTGCATCACGATACTGATACTGACGAGCTGCAGGGTACTCCTTGCCACTCTCATCATAGGCATACCGATTACGTCTTGCGATCTGCTGAACACGAGCATTGTCCTCAAGCTTTTCAAGCATCACTGGCTCACTGTCATCCATTTTCTCAACGTTTCCGTTGGAGAACATGACTGACTCTACAAAGGCAGCGTCTACCATTGGACTAAGAACAGGATCAACTGTGATCTCAAGGGTCTTTTTCATCTTCTCTTCGAGGATGGCATCAAAACCGTCAAGCTCCTTCTGTGTCACCAGCTTGTTCTCGATCAGGTAGGCACCATAGGCATCGATGGGATCCTGGGCACGGAAAGAATCCAGTTCTTCCTTGGTGCGATAGGTCATTGCATCTGAGGGGCTGTGACCACTATAGCGGTAGGTTAGGGTATCCATGAAGACAGGGCCCTCTCCCTTAATCAGAAGTTCTTTCTTACGTGCGGTCGCATCAGCGACAGCAAGAGGATTGAAACCATCAACGCGCTCGGTGTGCATGGAGTGCTCGTTGACTCCTGCTCCCATGCGTGCTGCCACTCCATAGCCCATGGTCTCGCCTACTGGCTGGCCACCCATTGCATAGAGGTTGTTAAAACAGTTGAGCATGAAAGGAGGATAGCCGGGGTTATCTTCCCAGAGGGTCTTATACTGATCCATTGAGGAGAGTACGAGGCCTTCCCAGACAGGACCACGGGCAAGGGCTCCATCACCGATATTGGCGATTACGATACCCTTCTTGCGGTTGATCTTCTTGAACAAGGATGCTCCAACAGCAATGGTTGCAGACCCACCGACAATGGCGTTATTGGGCATACTGCCAAAAGGTTTGAAGAAGGTGTGCATTGAACCACCAAGGCCTGCGGAGAAGCCGGTCTTCTTCGCATAGATTTCAGCAAGTGCCCCATACAGGACAAAGTTCTCAGCAAGGTCGCGGGTATCCTTACCTGCAAAATGTTCCTTGACTACCTTGTACGTTCCCCCATCCATGAAATCTTCCATGACAGAGAGAAGGGCCTTGTCATCCATCTTCCAGATAGCCGATAGGCTCTTTGCCAAGATCTCGCCATGGCTTCGGTGTGAACCGAAGATCTGGTCTTCAGGATCGAGGACCATGGACTGGCCGACTGCGGCACTTTCCTGTCCGGCAGAGAGGTGTGCAGGGCCTTTATGATTGTATTTGATACCCTGGTAGACACCCTCTTTCTTGATGGTATCCAGCATAGTCTCAAATTTGCGGATCAGCAGCATATCGTAATAAGCTCGGATAAGACGGTCCTTGCCGTAGAGCTTGAGCTCCTTCTTAAAATCGCTCTTATACTGGTTGACGGGAATGGAAGGGAGGTCGATAGTCTGTTTCTCCCTCAGTTCTTTTGGATCGAAAGGTAATGTTCTAGCCATGTGGATAAACTCCTTGTAGTTCTTCTTATAATGTATGGTCGAGTGCGAAACAAGCATCTTTAATGAGCTCGGACACACTTGGGTGAGGGAATACGATTTCCTTGACATCCTGGATACGCAGCTCGGCTTCTATGATGGCTGCCGCTCCCCAGATCATTTCGCTGCTGTAGGGTCCCAGCAGATGGACGCCCAATATGACGTTAGTCTCGCTACTTGCGATAACTTTTACCAAGCCTCCTGCACGCTTTCCATGTTCGGCGAGAAATCTGCCGTTGGACCGCATCTGAACAGTCTTGCTCTTGATAGCTATGCCTTTAGTCTCAGCATCACGCTCGGTGAGGCCACAGCCGGCTGCTTCAGGATTGGAATAGACAGCCCAGGGGATGGCGTTGTAACGCATCCTCTGCTTTGTTGCTCCAAAGATATTGGAAACAGCAACTTCAGCCATTCTGGAGGCACTATGTGCCAACAGGGATTTTCCATTGACATCCCCAATAGCATAGACATTGGCTACATTGGTCTGCAGGCGGTCATTGACAACAACCCCACCCCGTCCAATATCAAGGCCAAGCTTCTCAAGGCCGGCCACATTAGGTCTGCGCCCGACACTCATCAGCACAAGCTCTGAGGTGAGGGACTGCTTCTTACCCTTGGCATCGGTGTAAAGGACGCCTTCGGCGGTAACCTCTTCAACCTTGCATCCAAGCTTGAAATCGACACTCTTCATCTCGCGGCGCATCATCTTTGCAAAGTCACCATCGACCATGGGCAGAATCTCGTCCATCATCTCAATAACGGTCACCTTGGTGCCAACCATGGAGAAGTACGAGGCAAACTCCACTCCGATAACGCCCCCGCCGATGACGGTGAGGCTCTCAGGCACTTTCTCAATGGAAAGAATCTCATCACTGGTCAGCACATGAGCCATGGTGCTACCTGGAATGGGTGGGACAAACGGTGAGGAACCGGTGGCCACTATCAGGTAGTCGCCCTTATAGAGGGCATCTCCCACCTTAACTGTGTGCGCATCGACAAACTCAGCTTCACCAAAGACAGTCTCCACATTGGCAGACTTCATCAGGAAACCTATGCCACCGCGCAAGGTTTCCACAGTATCCTGTTTCCAAGCCATGGCAGTCCCAAGATTGTAGGTAACTTCTTTTGCTTCGATGCCCAACTTCTCCCCTTCAAGTGCATGCCTGTAGTGCTTAGCACTATTGAGGAGGCTCTTAGTTGGGATGCAGCCCCAGTTGGTGCAAACACCACCGAGAAGGCCCTTTTCAATGAGCAGGACTTTCTTGCCCAAGGTGCCTGCCCTCTCTGCTGCAACATAGCCGCCTGGGCCCGAACCTATTACTATCAAATCATATGTTTCCATCAAAAGTCTCCTATAATGCCAACAACAGGTCGATAGAAGCGACATTTTCCATCAGGGCTTTCAAGAAGCGTGCTGCATCAGCACCATCCACTGCCTGGTGATCCATGGTAAGAGAGAGCCCTATATGCGGTACAAAGGAGACCGATCCGTCTTTGGCCTCAATAGGCTTTGGAACGATGGTACCGACTCCGAGAATCGCAACTTCGGGAACGTTGAGCACAGGGGTGAAAGCCTCAATACCAAAGGATCCGACATTGCTTACCGTAAAGGTGCTGCCGCTGAGTTCATCAGGGGTGGCAGTGCCTTCAAAACACTTGGAAACCAAACGTTTCACTTCAACTGAGATATCTTTCAAGCTCAAAGCCTGACTGTCACGGATGACGGGGACCAGCAGACCACGAGGAGCGTCTGTAGCCATACCCAGATGGACAGAAGAGAACTGCAAAATCTTATCGCCAAGGAAGTGTGCGTTAAAGGCTGGGAACTGGGTAAGGGTCCTGGAGACTGCGAACAACATCAGGTCGTTGATAGTGATACCAGAGAGACCAAGCTCTTCCTTGCTGGCCTTGAAGCCTGCGCGTAGGCGCTTCAGTGCTGTTGCATCGGCAAAGGCGTGCAGCGTCAGCTGACACGTTCCATGGATGGATTCCATCATCCTGCGGGCGGTGACTTTTCTCACTCCCTTCACAGGAATTTCGGTTACCGTTCCTTCTACAGGAGCAGAAGGAGCGACAGGAGCTTGAGCCGCAGCTGGCGTTGCAAGGTCAGAGGCGAGTACCCGCCCTCCTATGCCACTACCGCTCTTAGGGGCAAGAATGCCATCCTTGAGGGCCGCTTGTTTTGCTGCAGGGGTAAGGGGTTGTGAGACAGCACTGAGCACATCGCGTTCGATGATCCTGCCCTTTGGTCCGGTTGCGGAGAGAGAGTCCACTGGGACACCAAGGGAAGAGGCGAGGTTCCTTGCCCTTGGGCTTGAACCTTGAGCTGACTGGGCAGCAACTGTAGCAGGGGCTACTGTCTTACTCTTCTCATCTGCTACAGCTTCATCTTTCGTTTCGGCAGGGGCTTTCTCAGAAGAGGAGGCAAGCTCAACCTTCTCGCCCTTTTCGCCAACCACAGCAATTGCTTCCATAACAGGGGCTTCGTCCCCTTCTTGGAACAACAGGGCCAGTACGGTACCCTCTGCTGTTGATTCTACGTCGATGGTTGACTTATCAGTCTCAGCTGAACAGATTACATCACCGATGCCCACCTGATCACCGACTTTTACATTCCATTCAACGATAATACATGATTCTACTGTGTTTCCTTGCTTTGGCATTACAACTTGTTGCGCCATACTTTCTTTCTCCTCTATCGGGCTATTATGACTTCTACCCCCAACTCTTCGAGCTGGGTTACGAGGTCTTGGGGAAAACCACTGTCTGTGACAATGGTATCTATATCCTGCACTCTCATGATCTTGACGAACCCCCTGTGTCCGACCTTGGAAGAGTCGACGCAAAGAACGCGTCGTGTCGCTTGGGCACACATGCGCTGCAACACCTGGGCGTTCTCTATCAGGGAAGTGGTAAGACCATGTTCTAGCGTGATGCCGTCGGTACCGAAAAAGGCCGTCGACACATGGTAGTTCTCTATCTGGCTAATGGCTACTGGCCCTACCAGGGCTTCTGCCTGGGGGCGATACTCCCCTCCCACAAGGGTTACGTCCAACTGGGTGTTGGCCCTTCCATAGGGGAGAAGAAGAATTGAGTTGGTCACCACCTTGATGCCCTTGAGACCAAAAAGATGTCTGGCAATAAGTGAGCAGGTGGAACCGTTTGATATCATGATGAAGTCGCCCTCTTTAACAAGGGCTGCTGCTGCTTTGGCGATAAGTTCTTTCTGAGGAGTATTGGAAGAGTCTCGCAATGAAGACTGAGGAGAAGAGGCCGCTACAACGCGACCATGTGAACGGACGACCAGACCCTTCGAATCAAGGTCGCGCAGGTCTCCGCGGATGGTGACAGCTGATACCCCGAGCTCCTCGCTGAGCCTGGTTACGGGGTATTCCTTACCGCTACGCAGCAGTTCAAGGATTTTAGCTTCTCGGGACGAAATCCCTATCATCAACATCACTCCCCTTTCAAATTCCTTTCATATCGCTTTCGATTGTATTACTTATCGATAACAATATCAAGAGAAAAGAGAAGAAACTTTTCAATCCATGTGAAAAGTTTCCTCATTGGAAATAGAAGACAATCGTCTACCCTCACAGCCTTACAATATCCCTGCAAGACAAAGAGAGAGGGGGGGGGATTCGACTTAAGATTTTAAAGTCTTGAGCTAGACAACAACACCCTTCTTCAGCAAGACATTGGCATAGAGGGCTTTTTCACCGGTTGCCACTATGGCATAAGCCTTTTGGGCCCGTTCGTAGAACGCAAAACGATCGATGAAGGTGAAGGCTTTGAAAGCTGGGTCCCCTTTCCTAGCAATCTTGTCATACTCATCCCAGATAGGTGTCTCAACCTTGTCTCCAGGGGTTTTTTCCATGAGCACGGCATTGTCGGCATAGGTGTCCAGCGGAAACAGGTAGAGGATAGCTTCAAGAATTGCAGGGCCATCATGACCGTCGAGGCGGATCACACGATCATTCATAGATGCAGCGGGAAAGTTTCCGTCCCCGATGACCAGCTCATCCCCATGGCCCATTTCCATGAGGACCTTCAAAAGCTCGGGACTGAGAATTGATGGAATGTTTTTTAACATGACAGACTCCTTGTCAAATAAAATTTATTGCAATAAAGCAAATCTCATGCGATACTACAAGAGATGTAAACGATTACATTGCTCATGATATACCAAGGGGGACCATATGGCAAATGTTTCTGTTAATAAAATGATCACGGCTGAAAAGCGCTATGCAGGATCTCTTCCCAAGATAGGGATCAGACCTACCATCGATGGAAGACAAAGAGGAGTGCGCGAGTCACTGGAAGAGCAGACCATGAACATGGCAAAGTCAGCGGCTAAGCTCATCAGCGACAATGTGCGTCATAGTAATGGCGAGAAGGTTGAGTGCGTCATCGCCGATTCCACCATCGGTGGGGTACGTGAAAGTGCCGATTGTGCTGAAAAATTCGCCAGAGAAGGTGTAACCATTACCCTGACTGTCACACCCTGCTGGTGCTATGGCACAGAGACCTTCGACTTTGATCCGCTTACGGTAAAGGCTGTCTGGGGCTTCAACGGTACAGAAAGGCCAGGGGCTGTCTACCTAGCAGCAGTACTTGCTGCCCATACACAGAAGGGACTGCCTGCTTTCGGCATCTATGGTAGGGATGTACAGGATAGTGACGACACCTCCATCCCATCAGACGTCTCGGAAAAGATTCTTCGCTTTGCCCGCGCTGCACTAGTTGTGGCAACCATCCGTGGCAAGAGCTATCTCTCCATTGGCGGCTGTTCAATGGGTATCGGCGGCTCCATTGTCGACCAGGATTTCCTCCAGGATTTCCTAGGTATGAGGACAGAAGCCATCGATATGTGTGAAATCGAGAGAAGAATCGCTGAGGGCATCTATGATAAGGAAGAGTATGAGCTAGCCATCAAATGGGTACGAAAGAACTGTATCCAGGCTGAAGACAATGTCAATCCAGTCGAGGGTCGCAAAACCAAGGAGCAGTTGGATAAGGACTGGGAGTACTGTACCAAGATGGCCATAATCGGAAGGGACCTCATGATAGGGAACCCAGCCCTTGCAAAGGCAGGCTTTGGTGAGGAGGCTCTGGGGCACAATGCGATCGCCGCAGGATTCCAAGGCCAGAGACAGTGGACTGACCACTGGCCAAATGGGGATTTCATGGAGACCATGCTTACCACCTCCTTTGACTGGAACGGCATTCGTGAGCCATTTATCATGGCTACCGAAAATGACTGCCTCAACGGTCTTGGCATGCTTTTTAGCAAACATCTGACCAACAGGGCATCCATCTTCAGCGATGTGAGAACCTACTGGAGCCCAGATTCAATCGAGCGCGTCACCGGCTGGAAGCCAGAAGGCCTTGCCAAAGACGGGTTCATACACCTCATCAACAGCGGAGCGACCACCCTCGATGCCAACGGGCAGATGAAGGGCAAGGACGGCAAGAGTGAGATGAAACAGTTCTGGGACATTACTGATGAAGATGTGAAGCATGTCCTGGAAAACACCCGCTTCAGCGTAGCTAACTTTGGATATTTCCGTGGTGGCGGCTTTAGCTCCACCTTCCTCAGTGAAGGCGACATGCCTCTGACCATGGTACGGCTCAACCTGGTAAAGGGTGTCGGACCTGTGATGCAGATAGCAGAGGGCTGGACGTGTGAGGTTCCTGAGAAGGTATTTGATATCATCAACAAGAGAACCGACCAGACTTGGCCCACTACCTGGTTTGTACCCAGAACCGATGGCAAGGATGGTCCTTTCAAGGATGTCTACTC
>CAYSIH010000066.1:0-8407 GCA_964431005.1 uncultured Sphaerochaeta sp.
CGTTTATGTATCAAATCTGGATGTCTAGGAAAGGATAGTATTGTGGAAGAAGAGAATAACAGCAGAATAATTCCTGTTGATGTGTCAAAGGAGATGCGTACCTCGTATCTCAACTATGCCATGTCTGTAATTGTAAGTAGAGCTCTGCCTGATGTACGTGATGGGCTCAAGCCTGTACATAGGCGAATTTTATTCGATATGTTTGAGATGGGCATTAGGGCAAACTCCAGCTATAAGAAGAGTGCCCGTATCGTCGGAGACGTCCTAGGTAAGTACCACCCCCACGGTGATGGTTCTGTCTACGACGCCCTGGTCCGTTTGGCCCAGGACTTCTCACTGAGGTATCCTGTGGTGACGCCCCAAGGTAACTTCGGTTCCATCGACGGGGACCCTGCAGCTGCGATGCGTTACACCGAAGTGAGGATGAGCCGCATCGGGGACGAGATGCTGGTGGATATCCAGAAGGAGACAGTCGACTTTGGCCCCAACTATGACGAGTCGCTAGAGGAGCCTACGGTCCTTCCCGGAGCCTTCCCCTTCATGCTGGCAAATGGCAGCAGCGGTATCGCTGTAGGAATGGCGACCAATATGGCACCACACAACCTGCAGGAGATCTGTGATGCTGTGTGTGCAGTCATTGAGAATCCTGACATCACCATTGACGTTCTGATGGAAGAGCATATCAAGGGACCTGACTTCCCTTCCGGTGCGATCATCTGCGGAACGCAGGGGATTAAGGATGCCTTTACCACCGGTAGGGGCAGGATTGTCCAGCGTTCCTGCTATGAGATCGAGTCTTTTGAGAATGGTAGGGACCATCTCGTATTTACTGAGATCCCCTACCAGGTTAATAAGGCTGATCTGGTCAAGAAGATTGATGACCTGAGAAAGGATGGGGCAATACCCTCCATATCTGTGGTCAGGGATGAGTCGGACCGTAATGGAATCCGTGTTGTTGTCGAGCTGAAGATGGGCAGCGAACCTCTGGTTGTCGTCAACCAGCTTTTTTCCCGCACAGCTCTGCAGACTAACTTCAACATAAATAACCTTGCTCTGGTCAACGGAAGACCCCAGCTGCTCACCTTGAAGGATATGCTGTTCTACTACATCGAACACCGCAAGGAAGTGGTGATACGTAGGACCCAGTATGATCTGAGAAAGGCTCAGGAGAGAGCCCATATTCTACGGGGCTTGAAGATTGGCCTGGATAACATTGATGAGGTGATCCGCATCATCAAGGAGTCACAGGACAACACTGTCGCCGCAGAGAGGCTCATTTCTCGTTTTGGTCTGGATATGATCCAGGCACAGGCGATCATAGACATGAAGCTCGGGCGCCTCAGTCATCTGGAATCTTCCAAAATCCTAGATGAACTTGCCGACCTGGAGCAGAAGATCGCCTACTATCAGGAACTTCTTGCAGACGAGCTGAAAATCCTCTCTGTCGTAAAGAGCGAGGTCCAAGCCCTCCCTGGAAATCTTGCCCCCAAGGATCGCCGCCTGTCTAGGATCACGCGTGAGGAGATCGGACAAGCTACCATGGAGGATTTCATCAAGGATGAAGAGGTAGTGGTGCTTATCAGCAACAAGGGCTTTGCCAAGCGCATCCCTACCGAGGAGTATGACACCCACGGAAGAGCTGGCAAGGGAACCAGGACCGCCAAACTGCAGGATGGTGATTTCATCGACCATATGTTCGTCGCTTCAACCCACGAGTATGTGCTGTTTGTCACCAATGCAGGAAAAGGCTACTACACCAGAGTATTTGATATCCCCCAGGCTTCCAAGAATGCCAAGGGAACTAGCGTAAAGAATATCCTCCAGCTGGAGACGACAGAGAGGATTACCTCCATCATCAACTTCAGGGAGTTCAGTGAAGACCAGTACATCATGATGGCTACCCGCCATGGAGTGGTGAAGAAGGTCTCCCTCTATAACTTCCGCAATGCAAGGGCAAGGGGCATCATTGCCATCTATCTTGATGAGGGTGATGAGCTGTTGCACAGTGAGTTTGTCCAGGAAGGTGATGAGTGTATGCTTATTACAAGGAAGGGACGCGGTCTCAAGTTCGCACAATCTGATGTCAGGGCCATGGGGCGTGCATCCCGTGGTGTACGGGGCATCAAGTTGCTTGGTGATGATGAGGTTGCAGGACTTTTGAAGGTTGATGATACCAAGCGAATTCTCATGGTCACCGAAAATGGCCAGGGCAAGCAGGTTACCTTTGATAGCTTCACGGTCCATCGTAGGGCCACACAAGGCCAGAGGATCTACAAGCTTGGAGGAAAGGCAGACTTCATTGTAGGAGCTTTGGCAGTCAACGATGACAATGATGTCGTTTGTGTGACACTTATGGGACAGACCTTGCGTGTGCATGTAAAGAACATCTCCATCCAGGGCAGGAACGCCACTGGAGTGAGGGTAGTTACCATGAAGTCCCCTAAGGACTCCATAGTAGCAATTGCATCCACAGGCGATGAGGAAGAAGAGGAGTTCGAGGATGATGAACTCCTTCCGATTGAAGGTGAATCTGCTGAAGTCGAGGAAGCTTCTATCGATGAAGAGGAATCCACTCCTGTAGAGACTGAATAAAAACATCTGTATAGTACTAAAATCAAGGCCGTCCCAAATCAGGGGCGGCCTTGATTTTAGGATAAAATATGGGTGAATTACCCAAGCCAATCTGTATCGTTGTATAGAAACATAGAGAAATAACCTGCAAATGACGCTCCAGGAAGAAGTTTTAGAGCGTTTTGGATTTCTCTGTAAAAAAAACATGAAAAGACCAACCAAACTAGAAAAGCACCAAAAATTATAAAGAATATGCATATCTGTAAATCCAATACCAATAGGTTCGTAGGGTATTCAAGAGCGTGGTATGAATGAGAAGAGTCTTCAGATTTACAGTGTTTCACGTGAAACATAGAGAGATAGATTCTCCATACAGGGCCCTCTTGGTGAGGTTGTATGGGTATCTTGGTAAGTGCACATGGTTGTAGTGTTTGAAATAAAACGACTCATATAAGGGGTTCGTTTCACGTGAAACGTACCCTAGTCTTCAGGATAGTTAGTATGATGAATGAGAAGTAAGTTACTTGGATAGATTGCTGAACAAGAGAAACCCTCTACTTCACAGTCTGGCTATGTGGTTGAGGTACTGCCAAGCTGTGGGATTAAAGATACAGCAGGGCATAAAAAAACGTCTCACGAGAAATGTTTCACGTGAAACGTTTATAGGGGTAAACGGGTTATTAGAGATCTGTGCCGTTTATCACAGTGATTTTAGGATCAACGAAGTTCCTGAGATATCGCTCTACACCACTTTTTAGAGTGATCTGGGACATTGGGCAGCCTGCACAGGCTCCAACCAGACGCACAGTAACATCTGTGCCTTCCAAACTGATGAATTCGATATCGCCTCCGTCATTTTGCAAAGACGGTCTGATGTCCTGTATTGCTTGTTTGACTTTATCTTCCATGATAATTTCCTCCATTGGGTACAAGAAAAGATACAATAGTGTCGAACAAGGGTCAAGGCGTATGCCTTTTTAGGTGACAAGTCTCTATCTTTTCCTTATAGTAGGTACATGAGTGTGAAAAAAATCATCTTTTTAAACCAAAAAGGCGGTGTAGGGAAAACTACAACCGCAGTTAACCTTGGATCCGCATTGGCTAAAATGGGGAATAAGGTGCTGCTGCTAGACCTTGATTCACAAGGAAATCTGACCAGTGGGATCGGATCTGACGGCAGAGGTCCTGGAATGTATGAAGTCATGGCGGGAACATGTTCAGCTGAGGATGCTTGCCAAAAGACTGTGGTTGATAACCTGTATGTCATTCCCAGTAATATCCATATGGCTGGACTCAACATCGAACTGGTAGCCCAGTATGAAAGGGAACAGTTCCTCAAGAGAGCCCTATCAACTCTGGACGATAGCTGGGACTATATCTTAGGTGATTGTCCCCCCTCTTTAGGCCTGGTGACAGTCAATGCAATGACTTGGGCCCAGCAGGTAATAATTCCCATGCAGTGTGAGTACTATGCAATGGAAGGACTCAATCTTCTTATGAGAACTATTGGAAACATCAAGAAATCACTGAATCCTAACTTGGAAATTTTGGGAATACTTTTCACGATGTTCATCAAGCGGACTAATTTGACCACAGAAGTAGTGGAGGATGTTTCATCGTATTTTCCTAACCTCACCTTCGAAACAGTTATTCCGCGAAACATCAGGCTAGCAGAAGCTCCTTCCCATAATCTTCCCATCGATATCTATGATGGTGGCAGTAGTGGAGCAAAGGCCTACGAAGCACTCGCAAAGGAGGTCTCAAACCGTGTCGCAAAACTCAAATAAAAAACATGGACTTGGAAAAGGAATAGGATCATTGATGCAAGACTACTCTTTTGACTCAGTCTTGGAAAATGCCTTGGGTATCACTCCCCCTCAAGGGGAAAAGCCAGCAGGGGAAACGGTCCTTACAATTCCTTTAGCTAATATTAGACCTAATCCCCGTCAGCCTCGTAAGGAGTTTGATGAAGCTAGTCTTAAGGAACTGGCATCCTCGATCAAGGGACAGGGGATTTTGCAGCCTATCCTTGTTGAGGAGATCGCCCCTGGAGAGTATAGCATTGTTGCCGGAGAGAGGCGCTACCGTGCTTCTAAGATGGCAGGATTGGAGACTATCCCCGTCCTTGTAAAAGATTTTACCGATTTGCAACGCCTTGAAGTTTCTTTGATAGAAAACATCCAACGTGAGAACCTCAACCCCATAGAGGAGGCCAAAGCATATGCTTATCTCATTCAAGAAGCTGGGATTACTCAGGAAGAGCTTGCTTCAAGGGTTGGAAAGAATCGTTCCACCATCAGTAACAGCATACGACTGTTGCAATTGACCGGGACCATGCAACATGATCTTTTGGCAGGAAAGTTTTCGGCAGGACAGGCAAGAGCCCTCCTGTCGGTCGTAAATCCTGCTGATAGGGAGATACTCTATCGTACCGTGTTGGAGAAAGAGCTATCGGTGAGGGCGACTGAACAACTTGCTTCCCAATTTAATCAGGGAAAGCGAGCTGCCTATCAGGACAAGAAAAAAAGACCTAAGAAGAGTTTGCCTAAAAGCCCAGATATTATTAGTGTTGAGGATAAGTTCCTCCATGCTGTGGGTTCACAGGTGGAAGTGAAAGGTTCTCTGGAGAAGGGTAGGCTAGAAATTCCCTATACCTCCAGCGAAGAGTTAGAAAGGCTGTACCAGTTGCTGGCCCCCGGGGCCGATCTGTATGAAGTATAGTTTGTAGGAGAAATATAATAATGGAAAAAAGTAAACTCGATGACGGCATGTACGCTGTCATGCATACCTCAAAGGGTGATATCACCCTCCGCCTGGAGTTTAAGAAAACTCCAATGACTGTTGCCAACTTTGTTGGGTTAGTTGAGGGATCCTTGAATATCAATGGAAAAAACAAGCCTTTTTATAATGGCCTTACTTTCCACAGGGTTATTGAGAATTTCATGATCCAGGGCGGTTGCCCCAAAGGGACAGGCACAGGTGGTCCTGGCTATACCTTCCCCGATGAGTTTGATGACTCCTTGAGGCATACTGCCGCTGGCAAGCTTTCCATGGCTAATTCTGGACCTGCGACTAATGGAAGCCAGTTCTTCATCACTCATGTTCCTACTCCTTGGCTCGATGACAAGCACTCCATCTTCGGTGAGGTTCTTGAGGGACAGGATATTGTCAATGCAATAGCTCAGGGTGATAAGCTCACAAGCGTTGAGATTATCCGTAAAGGAAGCGAAGCTGAGGCTTTTATTGTTTCACGTGAAACATTCACTACCTTGGTTGCAGCAGCTGAAGAGAAAACCAAAAAAGCCAAAGCTGAGAAATATGCAAAACTTGAAAGGGAGCTGAAGAATCGCTGGCCTGATGCAATAGCGACTCCAAGCGGTCTTAAATATGTAGTTACTGAAACTGGTGATGGAAAGAAGTCTCCCAAGCATGGACAGAAGGTTACCGTGCATTATACAGGGACCCTTCTCAACGGAAAGATATT
Organism: uncultured Sphaerochaeta sp.; assembly: GCA_964431005.1. GTDB lineage: Bacteria > Spirochaetota > Spirochaetia > Sphaerochaetales > Sphaerochaetaceae > Sphaerochaeta. Next base: position 6,056 of record CAYSIH010000066.1, read on the forward strand.
TGACAGCTCTATACAAAGAGGCGCTCCTGCAGAGTTCGCAGTCGGTGAAGTCATCGAAGGATGGAACGAAGCGCTTAAGACCATGACCAAGGGTGAGAAGCGCACTCTTATCATCCCACCAGAATTGGGATATGGGACGCAGGGATACCCTGGCATCATCCCTCCTGATTCTCATCTCGTGTTTGATGTAGAGTTAATAAGTTTTTAATTGTTTTATGATAAGGAGATATAGGTGAAAGACAAGGCTTTGCAGTTTGTTTGTACCCAGTGTGGCCGTGCAGAGAGCAAGTGGTTGGGACGCTGTCCCGATTGCGGTAGTTGGAACTCCTTCGAAGAGGAGCTCATACAGCCCAAGCAGAGCAAACCTGGTAAGACAGCACAGATCAGCCTTGAGACAAAACCCGTTTCTCTTGCGGATATCGAGGTAGAACCTGGCTTCCGCTATGAGAGTGGTATCTCCGAACTGGACCGTGTATTGGGAGGAGGGGTCATGCGTGGCTCCTCCATCCTGTTGGGAGGGGAGCCTGGAATAGGGAAATCCACACTCATGTTGCAGATGATAGAGAAATGCTCACTCGAGCGTACCGTTCTCTATGTCTCAGGTGAGGAGTCCCCATCGCAGGTAAAGCTTAGGGCACAGCGTCTGGGCCTGTCCCTTTCCAAGATCTCTATCTTTTGTGACACCCGTGTGGAAGTGCTGGTAAATGTACTTGAGAAGATGAAGCCCCAAGTATTGGTCGTTGACTCCCTACAGACGCTTTCCAGCAGTGAGGTGGCCTCCCCTGCCGGGTCGGTAAACCAGATACGGTTCTGTTCCACCGAGCTTGTGGGCATAGCAAAGCAGTTGGGCATCTCTCTGTTCCTCGTAGGTCATGTCACCAAGGAAGGGGTGCTGGCAGGACCTAAGGTCATTGAGCACCTTGTTGATACTGTGCTGTATTTTGATCAGGTGGGAAGTGGTGTGCGCCTCATCAGGGCTGCTAAAAACCGTTTTGGATCTGTAGATGAGATCGGCATCTTCCATATGGGGGAGAAGGGCCTTACAGCGGTGACCAACCCCTCCTCCTTCTTTATCACCGATAGGGAAGGGGAGAGTGCCCCCCCTGGAATTGCCTATACGGCGGTGGTTGAAGGCTCGCGCACCTTCCTTGTCGAGATCCAAGCTCTGACTGTACCCAGTAAAAATGGATTTTCCCGAGTCTATTCTGACCGCATAGACACTGCCCGCGTCACCAGGATCGCGGCTATCCTAGAGCGGCATGCCCAGGTCAGGCTCAACGACCAGGATATCTATGTGAATGTTGCAGGTGGGATGAGGCTCAGTGAGGTCTCTATAGATCTCCCTCTTGCCCTCGCCCTGTGGTCTGCCTTGAAAGGAGTCCCCCTACCCTCCTCCTTGGTCTCCTACGGAGAGATGAGCTTGGCAGGGGAGGTTCGTACAGTGGGCTTCGCTGAGAAGCGTGAGAAGGCCTCCAGCGAGCTTGGGTTCAAAAGGGTCCTGCTTCCCAAGAGCAACAAGACCAAGAGTACGCTGAAGGTCTATCCTGTGGATACGATCAAGAAGGCACTGGGAGTCTGTTCAACGCTGACGTAAATCCAAAGCAACAGCCATCAAGCAAAAAAAGCCTCACTAGGAGGCTTTTTTTGTGTTTTGGGGGGAGAGTGGTTATCCCTGGGAGGTCATGGAGATGGTGATCGTGCTGTTATAAGTCCCTGCAGGGGCAAGGGCAGCTGCACCGACTGTAGATTCCTTAACTTTGATAAGGGTATTCTCAAGAGTCCCGAAGGCGCTGTTTGCAGAGGCTGCAATGGTCTCTTCATAGGAAGAGAGGGTGAGGCCAACTCTGTTGTCTCCAGATACAAGATCTTCCACTGAAAGGGAGAGCTTTACAGGTGCGCTTGTGTTGTTGATTCCGGAGAGGTGGCCTACCAGCACAAAATCATTGAGGAGGAGCATATCGATGGTGGTATCGACTGAAGAGGTGACTGCGCCTTGGAATTTAGCTATGGAGGTGAAGGCATCATTGCCTACCTCAGGAAGAGATACACCGAATGCAGAGAAATCTGAAACAACTGTTTTAACCTCTACAGTTGCGTCAGCCTTGGTGTTGTCTACGGTTGCTGCGAAGAGGCCAAAGCCGGCGAGTACGAGGACTAGGAGGATAGTGGTTATTTTTTTCATGATAGTTTTCCTTTTGAAGCTTGTGGGCTTCTGTGCAAGTTTTGTTGCTCTTTTCCTGAGCACACCCGTACTATACAAAATCCTTCGACTTATGTCAACAGAAATGAAATATAATTGATAATAAAATTTAATATATTTCTGATATATTTTAATTAGTTATAATGTAAGAA
>CAYSIH010000067.1:0-8332 GCA_964431005.1 uncultured Sphaerochaeta sp.
CACACTCTCTAAAATCGGTCAATACAATGCTTTATATCAATTGGACAAATATTCATCGGAATACTCCTTTGTTATCTCCCAACGACTGGCTCCAGCATTAAAAAACACAGCTGAATGGGGAATAGTGAGCACTCTCCCATCAGGGCCGGACAGCGAAATCTTTTTTCGAAGAATATTAACATCTATGATTTTCATCAGTTCAAAGCCAACTTTGAGCTTGCTTCCTTCTGATGGATAGTTGCGTTTCTCTTCAACATAGAAATCATACTCATAAGAAAGACAGCAGAGCAGGCGACCACAAGGTCCTGAAATCTTCATGGAATTAAGCGAAAGGTTCTGCTCTTTCGCCATCTTGATGGAAACAGGATCGAGCTTGTCAGTCACACTATGGCAGCAGTAATCACGCCCACACACAGCAAGGCCTCCAAGGACGCGACTCTCATCACGCACTCCAATCTGTCGCAACTCTATGCGAATTCTGAAAACTGACACCAAGTCCTTAACCAGCTCCCTAAAGTCTACCCGTACATCAGCGGTAAAGAAAAAGATTATCTTTGGTTCTCCGAGCAAGAAATGAGCTGTCACCAGTTTCATGTCCAGCTTGTGCAAGGCGATCTTCTCCCTGCAGATCTTCATGGCCTCATCTTCTTTGCTGAGAAGCTCCTGGTAACGAGCCATATCAGAGGGGGTGGCCAGACGATCTATCCACTGGGTATCCCCTGAAAGCTGGACCATCTCGATGGGAATGGCTTGCGATGAACCGTCGTTGATAATTTCATCAGGTTCATAATCATAGAGAATCTCCTCATTGAGGGTCTTCTCTTCACTATCCTCTGCAGCAGCTTCCACAGATTCCTCTTCATTGAGGTCCTCGCTGTATAGACACGCCCCTGTGCACATTTCATTGCCCCTCTGATAGCCCCGGCCCAAACTATGGGCACTGCCAACCACTATGCCCATATCCAGACCATAGCGGGTAGGCGACACAACAGAGGTTCCGGGGTAGAGAACAGAGTCCCAAGCGCAGATTATTGTCTCGTTGGAAGAGGTGTTTTTAACTAAATATATGTAGGCGCTGGAGGGCCTGTTTTTGACAGGCGCACTCTCAACACTGCGTCCTCGATCTTTTTTCATGCAAATCCTTTGCCACAAGGGCGGAGCATACTTGCTAAAACTTACGCTATCATGTGTAAGAATAATTGTCAAACTCTATGCATCTTTTATATAAGTATTTTCTACTCTGTGAATTACGTATATTGACGATTACCTTTGCTCATGGTATATTTTATACACCACTCCCTACCAAGCGAGAATCCAAACTCAAGGAGCCTGTATGCATTTTTTCGATACGCACGCACATATAGGGTTGCTCCATGACGATAAAATGGAACAACTATTAGCTGTCCAGCTTGCCAAGGTCAAGAAGGTCAAACACGTTGTAAGCATCTGTAACAGCCTCTCTGACTTTGAAAAGACCTATGCGAATCTGGAGAGTGCATCCAGTGTCTACCATGCTGTAGGAGTATCACCTACGGAAGTGGCAAATCCTGGCAAGGATTGGGAAGAGAGAATCCTGCTCCATGCAAAAAAACCTCAGGTCATCGCTATTGGAGAGACGGGCCTTGATTACTACCATATGTTCGGTGGCAGCAAAAGTGCTCAGATAGAGCTGTTGCTCAAGCATCTGGACCTAGCAAAGCAGTTAGACCTGCCTGTAATCATCCATAACAGGAATGCTGGTGAGGATATCCTGAACATCCTTGCAGAAAAGCTTCCCCCTAAAGGTGGGATCTTGCACTGCTTTGGCGAAGACTGGACATTTGCCAAAAAGGCACTATCGCTCAACCTCACCTTCTCCTTTGCCGGTAACCTCACCTTCAAAAACAGCAGAGCCATACAGGAGGTTGCCCACAATCTCCCTCTGGAAAGGATCGTCATAGAAAGCGAAGCACCCTTCATGACGCCCTACCCTTACAAGGGTGAGCGAAACAAGATAGCCTACCTTATTGAAACGGCAAAAGCCATCAGTGAAATCAGGGAAATCTATCTTGAAGAGCTCAGCGAAAGTCTTTATGCTAACAGCCTAAGGGCCTTCTCCCTTCCAAAGGACGTATGAGCGAACAGAACCTGTACCATCCGGTAACTATTGGAAACACCCAAATCGATGGGAATCTTTTTCTCGCACCCTTAGCGGGCTACACTGATGTGCCCTTCCGAACCCTGTGCCTTGAGATGGGTTCTGACATGACGATTACCGAGATGGTCAGTGCAGAAGGGCTTTTCCGAGGAGGGCAAAAAACTCTCGAACTGCTTCAGCGCGCTCCAAACGAGAAAGAGTATGGGGTCCAGCTGTTCATGGGAAATACCGATTCCCTTCCAGGAGCCCTTGAAAGGCTACAAGAGTACAACCCCACCTTCATTGATATAAACTGCGGGTGTCCGGTCCCTAAGGTCACTAAGACCGGAGCCGGCTCATCTATGATGAAAAACCCACCCCTCATCACAGAAATCGTAGAGATGATAACAAAAACCCTTCCTATTGCCGTGTCGGTGAAGTTTCGCCTAGGCTGGGATGCGAACAGCCTCAACTTCCTGGAGTTTGCCCAGGCAGCCCTAGACGGAGGCGCCTCAATGCTCACCCTGCATGCAAGGACCCGATCTCAGGGGTATGCCCCTTTTGCAGATTGGACAAAACTGAAAACGCTTAAGGAGTACTGCATGCAGAATGGATATGATGTCCCCATCTTTGGTTCAGGTGATCTGTTCCATGCCCAGGATGCCAAGAAGATGCTCCAGGAGACCGGTATCGATGGAGTCATGTTCGCCCGGGGAGCGATAGGCAACCCCTTCATATTCCAACAGACCAAGGACCTGCTAGCGGGAAGAGAGCAACGGATTATCCCCCTTAAAGAAAGAATTGCCACTATCCTTCGCCACCTCGACCTGATGATTGACTACTATGGGGAAAAAAGCGCCTGCATCCTGATGCGTAAGCATGTCTGCTCATATCTCAAGGGCATTGCCCACACAGCTACTATAAAACAGCAAGTAGTGAAGGCGAGCAGAAGGGAAGATTACTTGCTTGCAATGCAGACACTCCAAGCAAGTTGTTGACCTCTCAATAGGTAAAATGGTACGTTTACTGTAGAAAATTTAGCAAGAAGGTAGTGCAATGAGAATACTAGTACTGGGCTCTGGGGCCAAAGATCATGCCATTGCATGGTGGTTTTCCCAAAGTCGTCTTATCAATGGTCTATTCGTAGGTCCGGGCAATGTAGGGACCGAATCCATTGCAATTAACCTTGCCATCGACCCAGCTGACCCAAAAGAGGTCTATGAAGCTTGCAAAGAACATGACATAGAATTTGTTTTTATCGGAACAGAGACCCCTCTGTTTACCGGTGTCATCGACTACCTAAACGAACGGGGAATCGACACGTTTGGAGCACCCAGCAGGGCGCTGAAGCTTGAAGGCGACCGTGACTTCTCCAGAAAGTTTACCGACCGCCATAACATCCCCACCCCAACTCACCATGTATTTGACAATGAGGAAGATCTTTCAGAGTACCTGAAACGACATAAGGGTGAAAAGTTTGTCGTCAAAAGCAATACTATAGCCCCAAGTCGTGTTATGATCGACTCCAGTGATTATGGGGCTTTGATGAAGTTCTCCAAGAGGATCCTGGCCACCGGCTCGATTCTGCTTGAAGAGCACCTGGAAGGACTTCCCATAACCCTTACCCTTCTAGTCGACAACAAGGGCTACATGATGTTGCCCCCATCAAGTGACTATATGAAAGCTGGGAGCGGGGACGAAGGACTGCCAACCGGAGGAATGGGTTCCATCTGCCCGGTACCACTGCAAGAATCTGTCAGTCAGGCTCTTGTCAGTACCATCATTGAACCAACCCTATTCGGCCTGAAGGCTGAAAAGATGGCGTATAAGGGTGTGCTGACCATCAGTGTCATCATCACCAAACAAGGCCCCATACTGGTAGACTATCACGTACGATTCAACGATCCAGCCGCACAGGCCATCGTTCCACTAATTAGAACCGACATCATTGATATCCTCACAGCAATGAAGGAAGACACTCTTTCCACCTTGAACCTTGAAGTCTCCACTAACTCTGCAGTTGCCCTTGTGGTAGCGTCAGAGGGATATCCAGAAGACCCTGTTGTGGGGAAAAAGCTCGAACCCATCCCAGCGGCACTCATGTTGAATGCCTTCAAGGGATCACCTTTCTACTTCTTTGGAGGTGTGCACTCTGAAAATGGAGAGCTGCTCACCAATGGAGGAAGATGCGTCACGGTGGTGGGCATCGGATACAACATCATGGATGCCAACAAAAATGCCTATAAGGGAGTTAAGCATATCTCCTTCCCAGGATCTTGGTTCCGCCCTGACATTGGAGACAACTTCTTTACAAACTGACCAAAGGCGAAAGGCTCTTCAATAACGAGGGGCCTTTCTTGATATTTCTAAACCCTATAAATACTTTAGGACAACGAAAAAGGACACCATCTATGAACTGGTGTCCTTTTTTGCATTCTATGCTTGTGTCTTACAGAGAGATCAAACCTGCAAGGTCATCGGTGACGATAACCTCATCTTCAGGAGCAGCCTGCACCGCATAGGCAGGTATCTCATATCGCTCCATCCAGACGCTCTGTGGCGCTTCAGGATTGGCTACAAGAGTAGGGATGGATATGATTACCATATCCTCCATCAGAGGCACTGTGAACTTCCTGGTGATGCTTATCTCCTCCCAGTTCTCATCAGTATAGGAGACAGTGATGGTATGCTTCTGTCGTACCACATCCACCTTGTCCCTATCACGCGGGACGAACTCAAGGGATTCATGCTTGTCAACCTGGACCTCAACCATCTTCAAGGCCCTGATCTCCTCACCATTGACGGTGATAGTCTTGTTGTCCAAGAGGACAGCGTGTTGTTTTCCTATGAAGAACAGCACCACACCTAAAAGCAGGACAAGCAGTATCGCCGCCAGGCGCATCATAAATATCCTATTAAAGGTTATCTTCATGCCTCTACCCCCTGTTCTTGAGCAAGAATTTGCCCTGCAATTCCTCGGTCATGTTTCTTGCGCACTTCGTACAGAACCAACGAAACGGTAATGACACCATAGGAGACAAATACCCTGAAGTATTCACCAAGTTGTGCCTGACCGATAAGATTTTTTCCTGCCATAGGAGAGACGATAAACATGATGTGGAACAGGATGACTCCCAAGAAAACGTTTCGGACCTTTGCATGGCTAACGGTCGCACCCCCTACCAAAAGGGCTGCAACACTGAACATGCCGATCTGCATATGGCTGTTGTACGTATTGAGGGTTCCGATGTTCTGTAGGTATATGATCATACCATACCCTGCAAACACCGTTGAAATGACAATGGAGACGATACGGGTATGTTCAACCTTGATACCAGCAGCACGGGCAACTTCCATATCTTGTCCGACTGCGCGCATGTCCTGTCCGAGCTTGGTCTTCTTGAACCAGAGGATGAATATGCACAGAAGGGCTATGATGATTAGGGTGAACAGAGGAATGGGAATACCAAACAGACGAATCATCAAAAGACCGTCCAAACTTTTCCTGATCCCTATCAGGTTGACGGTATTGCGTATGCCATAGCCACGGGGAAGCACTAAGGAGTTCGAACGGATGGGAATAATGGCTCCCATTCCATAGAGGACCACCAGCTGATAGATACCATTCATGAAGAATCCGATGATGTAGCTGGTGACCATCTCACGGCCCTTTGCCATATTGAGGATCTTTCCACACCAGATTCCAAGCGCTACGGAGATAGGGGTGGATATGATCATCGCAAGCAACATGCCGGGAATTCCTACGATGCCCCAGTCACTGATGAAGATCAGACCGATCTGCCCTGCCATAGCACCAAGGGTCATCCCAAAGTTAAGACCCATGCCAGCGAGGATGGGAATCAAGAGGCTGACGATCAAGAAGGAGTTTCGTGCAACACGGACAACAACCTCACTAACCAGGTAGTTGGCTGAGTATCCACTTAAAGGTATGCCAAAAGCACAAATCACCAAAAAGAGAATCGTTACAGTATTGTTTCCCAAAAAGCGTTTCACTTTCTGAAGATTAGTTCTATGGAGCGTCATCGAGCTGCCTCCGTTTTTCTGGTCAGGGCATAGAGAATCATACCGTTGGAGACGATGATCCTGATAACCTCAGACATATCGGTATGAATCATTGAGTTCATCACAGAAGGAGTCATGGTCAGGATCCCCTGGAACAGGAACGTACCGACTATGACGTTCGTAATGGTCGCCTTATTGACAGAGGCTCCTCCTATCAGGATAGCAGAGACTGCCGGAAGGGCCATATAAAACGGTCCCATGTAGAGCTGGATAAATCCAAAGCTCTGCTGATAGACAAGGATACCCAAGGCTCCAAGCCAGGTGGACATCACCACACTCAAGGCACGGATGTTATCCACATGTATTCCACTTGCACGGGCAAAGACAGGGTTTGAGCCAACTGCTGTCATGGCAGTTCCTGTCTTGGTATGCAAAAATGCCCACATGATGAAGGCGAGCAATCCAAAGAAGAGGAACATACCCGTTGGTATGGTCAGGTGTTCAGTCAAGCGAATGGAGAGAAAATCATTGAGCACATGAAGGTAGTACCCCTCAGTGGAGATGGTCGTACGCAAGCCCTTGCCCGCATATCCCCATACCATGGTGGGGTTGCTATACGGCAACAGGAGCCACATGATGCACATGAATGCTACGGAGGAGAATCCTACGTAGGTGGCGATCATCATCTCACCACCCTTTACCTTGTTGAGCAACTGCCCATATCCCCATCCGAGGATAACAGCAAAGGGTGTTGCAAAGACAATGGCCATCATAAAGGATGCAGGTCCGGTAAAGTTAAACTGCATGGAGAGAGTCCCTCCTAGCAGACCTGCTATGATTCCCAAAGGAAGTCCAAAGTTCAAGCCACAGCCACTATGGATCATCGGAACCATAGCCAAGACCATAACAGCATTCATACCAAATCTATTAAACGTATCAGAGAGGCTGGTACCGATATTAACGCCGACAAAAGGGGCGGCAATAAAAAGTAACAGCAAAAACAGACCGATGATGACACGAGGCAATCCAAAAGACTTCACCCCTTGCCGTATGGTAGAAATCATTTTTTCTACTTTCGCGTTCATACACTACCTCCGTCAACCAATTCACTTTTCTGTCCAACCATCATGAGGCCAAATTCGGCACTTTCGGTGGAGGCGGGAAGAATTCCCAGGACCCTGCCATCAGAGACGATGGCAATACGGTCACAGATTGACCTCAGTTCTTCCAACTCAGAAGAGATCATGACAATGGTAGTTCCTTGTTCTTCATTATATTTTCTCAAAGCCTGCAGGACTAGGGACTTCGCCCCGATATCAATACCTCGCGTAGGCTCAGAGACAAACAACAGTTTGGGCTCAACAGCAAAGGCCTTGGCCAGACAAACTTTCTGTTGATTTCCTCCAGAGAGTTCCTTTGCCTTCTGCTTAGTGCTGGTACAACGGATCTCCATCTGCTTTACATAGGAGTTGGTAGCCTCTTCAATGGCCTTCTGGTCCCGCCACTTGAACAGCCCTCCCAAATAACTCTTCAGATACTTATCCTGAACCTGCATTGCAGTAAAGGAGACGTTCCACTCCAGACTCTCGTCAAGCAAAAGCCCTACCCCACGACGGTCTTCACTGACAAAGGCCATGCCTGCATCAAGGAAGTTACGGGGGCTGTTAAGAGGAATCTCTTCTCCGTCGAAGAATATCTGTCCGCCTGCAGGAAAAAGGCCCATAGCACCATTGGGGATGCCCAGCTTGCCTTGGCCAGCCATACCCCCTATTCCGATGATCTCACCTTTATAGACATCCAGGTCAACATTGCGTACAACTTCTCCTGGCATATCTACCCAGAGGTTCTGCAGTTTAAGTAAAATCTCCCGATCGGTATTATCAAGGGCAGCTCTTTTATGAGAGATGGTCTGCACTTCACGCCCTACCATCCATCTGGCTATTTCAGGAATTACCACTCCCTCAGCTGGAACAGTCTTGATGATCTTCCCGTCACGCATGACCATGATGGTATCACAGACATCGATAATCTCCTGCAACCTGTGAGTGATGAAGATGATGGCTATACCGGACTCTGCAAGTATGCGCATCGCCTTCAGGAGGCTTTCGGCCTCCTGCTCAGAGAGTACTGCTGTAGGTTCGTCAAGAACCAAAAGCTTAATGCCTTCGGCAACGTCGGTTGCTTCCTTGCTCA
>CAYSIH010000068.1:0-8304 GCA_964431005.1 uncultured Sphaerochaeta sp.
GCTTGTTGAATTCCTTCAAGTTGTAATAGATGACCGGACTGACAGCGAGCAGGATTACTATTGCTATCGCAGAGCCCCGTCCGTAGTCAGAGAACTTGAACATCTGCTTGTACTGCTGGCTTGCCAACACCTCCGTACCATACAGACCGTTGGTCATGGAGTAGACGATGTCAAAGCTCTTCAAAGCTGCAAGCATGATGGTCGTTGATACGGTGACAATACTGCCGTAGATGGAAGGGAGAACTATCCTCATCAGGATGGTAAATTCCTTTGCCCCATCGATACGGGCAGCCTCCTTGATCTCGTCAGAGACACCCTTCAGGGCAGCAGACAACACCACCAGGGAGAATCCTGTCTGTAGCCAGACAAAGATAAGAATCAGGAAGAAGTTGTTCATAGGTGCTGTTCCCAGCCAACTCTTAGGATCGCCTCCAAAGGCTACCACCAAGGCATTGAGCAGGCCTGTCTGGTTTGCACCAACAGGCTTATAAGCGTACATGAACTTCCAGATGACACCGGCACCCACCATAGATATCGCCATAGGCAGGAATACCAAGGTCTTTCCCAGCTTCTCGATGGCCGAGCGTTCTGCCAATAGTGCCGTCAACAGACCAAAAAAGACTGCAAACGCAGTACCAAATAGGAGCCAGAGCACGGTATTGCCAAAGGCCGTGCGCATCGTAGAGTCAGTAAAGATGTACTTGTAGTTTTCCAAACCTGCAAAAGAAGTTGAATTCCTATTCATGAAGCTCAAGACAAGGCTCCTGACAGTTGGGATCAACAGATACCAACCAATGACTAGGATTGCAGGGCCGACAAAGACAAAGGGAATAATTTTGTTATACTTCTGTAAGGGGAATAGCTGCACGATAAGGTTCATGGAATAGAACAGGGCCAGCACACTGAAGGTTCCCCATACAATGGCAAACAACGTGGTCAATATCTGTGACATCGGATTGCTTCTCAACAAGAAAAACCCTCCGATCATGACGAGAAGCGTGAGGGGAGTGAACACGAGGGTACGTATGACCAACTCCTTCCTCTCCTGATCTTTCTGTATCTGCATGGTTCCTCCCTTGTGAGAAAGGGATTCCGCTTAGGCGCGGAATCCCTTATAAAGACAACGAATGCGTTAGCGAGGCCAGCTCTTCTCAATGTTTGAAAGAACAGTCTTACCGTCCTTACCATTCACATATTCGACCATACCGGTCCAGAAAGAACCTGCACCGACTTCAGCTGGCATCAAGTCTGATGCGTCAAAGCGGAATACTGTCGCCTCAACAAGTGCCTTAGCAATCTCACGTTCCAGGCTATTGCCGTAGTCATTGAAATTCTGGGACTTGTGGGGGAAGAGTGCTCCACCGACCTGTGCCCAAGGGGCACATGCTTCCCAAGTGGTCAGGAATTCCATGAACTCCTGTACGCCGGGCTTGTCATTGAACACCACGAACTGGTCTCCACCACCAAGAATTGGGGTACCCCACTTCTCGTCGATGGATGGAAGGGCAAATACACCCACTTCCTCTTCAAGATTGTCTTGGATCTTCTGAGGCATGAAACCTGTGATGAAGTTACCCTGACGGTTCATAAACACCTTGGTTGGCTTATCAAACAGAGGTTTGACAGAGTCACCGAAGTTTGTTGTCAGGATGTAGGGAGCTCCGCCATAGACATATTTTGGATTCTTGAAGATTTCACCTAGATAGCCAAGTGCCTTCTGCACAGCAGGATGGTCAAAAGGAATCTCATGGTTTACCCACTGGTCATACACATCAGGACCTGCGGTGCGAAGCATGACGTCTTCAAGCCAGTCAGTTCCAACCCAGCCGGTTGCGTTTCCAGACTCAAAACCGATGGACCAGGGATATCCCCCGTCACGTACAATCTGATCCTGCAGAGCTTTCAGCTCATTCCAAGTCTTGGGAACCTTATAGCCCTTTGCTTCAAAGGCTTTTTTGGGATACCAGACAAAACTCTTGGCGTTCACTCGGTGGAATACACCATATTCTTTACCATCGAAGGATCCCAACTCTTTCCAGACAGGAGCGTAGTTGGCATCTATCATCTCTATGACACGGTTGGAAAGCGGCTTGATATACCCTTCCTGAGCAAACTTGTGCATGATGCCAGGCTGGGGAAGAGCTGCAATATCTGGTGGGGTACCAGCTTCTGCCTGTACCAGAATCTGTGTCTCAAATTCCGGGCTCCCCTCATAGACTGCATTATAGCCACTCTTCTCATTGAAAATTCTGATGATCTCATCAAAACGGGCAGCTTCCTCTCCTCTGAAAGCGCCGAAGATGCGGATGGTCTTATCCTCTACCGCGGCTTCCTTTGCTCCTTGTGCCCAGACTCCCTGCATAGCTAGCAGCAGGACTAGGACAAATAACATACCCTTAGAAAGTTTTTTCATAACGTCCTCCTAAACTTCAAGCACCACAAAGTGATGCATATTCACCTATAAATACTCAGTCGAACTCCTCTTTATGAGCTTAAGATCGATGAGACTTTTTCTTACGGGACGATTCGGGTCCTTTATCCTTTGCAGAACCATCTCTGCAGCCTGAATGCCCGAATCCTCAAGGCTCTGGTCTATGGTGGTCAAATTCACGAACTCAGCCATTTCAATATCATCAAAGCCGACAACACCCAACTCATCAGGAACGGTTATTCCCAGTTGGACAGCACATTTAATCGTCCTGATAGCCAAGGTATCGCTAGAGGCAAAAATGCAGTCAGGCCGGTCAGGTCGGTCCAAAATCTTCAGGATACCCGCACTCGAAATATCAGGGAGGTTCGCTCCAAGCCAGACATTACGTCCTTCCACCTCTATCTCTTTTTCAGCAAAATAGGAGGTAAAGCCTTGTAGCCTCTGTTCTGTTGATCGGGCGGCGTAGGCCCTGAGGGAAGCCTCCCCTACAAACCCTGGAGTGCGGTATCCATTCTTGTGTAAAAAAGAAGCGGCCATCCTGCCACCATCAGTATTGCGGATAATTATTGAGTCAAACCCCTCCACTTCAGTCTCCACAAAACACACAGGGATAGCTGAGTTACGCAACTTCTCAATCGTCGATTCCTCTAAATTCATGCAAAGGGAGATAAGGCCATCGACACGCTTGCTTCCTACCAGAAGATCGACATACCCATCCAGACCTTCACTGCTCTGCACTGAGTAGATCACCAGTTCGTAGTGATGGTCAGAGAGAACGGATGCTATCCCTTTCAAACGCTCCATAAAGGAGGATTCGGTAAAAAAGGGTGCGATCACTGCAATCTTCATCATCTGCTGACGGGCTTTTGCTACAGCTTCCGCCTTGGGGACAAACTGCAACTCCTCAATTGCTTCCATTATCCGGGTCCGCCTCTCCTTATTCACCATGGAAGGTGAATTTATTGCCCGTGATACGGTGGTAGGACTTACACCAGCAAGTTTTGCTACGTCATAGATGGTTGGTTGCTTTGGTGCCATTTCTTCTCCCTATACAAATGAAACTGCTTTCATGGAACTAGTTTCAGTCTACTACACTTTTCTCCATTGTCAAGGGTGAGTCTAGCGTAAGGGGATAAAAATGGAAAAGTCTGAGGTAGTCAGAGAGAGGATTCATCAGAAGCATCAGATGATTGTAGTATGATTTGCATATAAGAACAGGCTTGGCATACAAGGGGGCCAAGCCTGTTCTACTATTCAGATATAGGGTTTAAAACGGTTGCAGCATCGCCTCAGGGGAGAGAAGCCTATCCAGATCCTCCTTGGAGAGGTAGCCTTCCTCAAGCACAATATCATAGACCGAACCGTTGGTCTTCAGTGCCTTCTTTGCGATTTCAGAGCACGCCTCATATCCAAGTGTAGGTACAAGGGCGGTCACCAGACCGATACTGTTCATGACCATCTCGCGACACCGTTCCTTATTGGCTGTGATGCCGACAATGCATCGCTCCCTCAGGATCTTCAGCACGTTGGTGAGGTGATTGATGGAAGTGAACAGCTTGAATGCGATGAGGGGCTCCATGACGTTTAACTCCAACTGCCCAGCCTCTGCTGCAAGGGTGATGGAGAGGTCATTGCCGATGATATCAAAGGCAACCTGATTCACCACTTCTGGGATCACCGGGTTTACCTTACCAGGCATAATGGAAGAACCGGGCTGCATGGGCGGTAGGTTAATCTCATTGATTCCTGCGCGAGGGCCGGAAGAGAGCAGACGCAGGTCGTTACAAATCTTTGATACCTTGGCGGCAATGCGTTTGAGCACACCGGAAAGCTCAATGAATCCACCAGTGTCATGCGTTGCTTGGATCAGGTTTCGTGAAGAAGTGAGAGGCAGCTTGGTAAGCTGGGCCAGATGTTTGGTTACTACCTCTGCATACCCACGAGGGGCATTGAGGCCAGTTCCAATGGCTGTCGCACCCATGTTGACCGCATACATCAGTGTCTGGGTGATACGAAGGCGTTCAATATCTTCTCCCACGCTCACAGCCCAAGCTGAAAACTCCTGCCCTAGTGTCATGGGGATGGCATCTTGCAACTGGGTCCTACCCATCTTAATGACATCATGAAACTCTTCGCCCTTGGCCTCAAGCGCTTCCTTGAAGTTCTGTAGCTCTGCTAGGAGTCCATTAAGCTTCCATGCGGCGGTCAGGCGGATAGATGTGGGATAGACATCGTTTGTCGATTGTGAGAGGTTTACATGGTTGTTGGGATGAACTGTCTTGTAGTCACCCTTCTGCTTGCCAAGCAGTTCCAAAGCCCTATTGGCTATCACTTCATTGGCATTCATATTTGTAGAGGTCCCAGCCCCACCTTGGATTGAATCAACGGGGAACTGATCAAGATGCTTGCCTTCAATTATCTCGTCACATGCCTCAATGATGGCCTTTCCAACCGTAGGATCAAGAATCTTAAAATCCATGTTTGCAAGAGCCGTCGCCTTCTTGATATACCCAAGTGACTGTATCAAGAAAGGAAAATTGGAAATGGGTGTCTTCGATACCACGAAATTTTCCATTGCACGGACTGTCTGCACCCCATAATACGCTTCCATAGGGACCTGTTTATCCCCGAGAAGATCATGTTCATTCCTATACTTCTGCATTACATTCAACCTCCCTTTGGTGAATACCTATACTATAGCTCATTTTCACGGATTTCATACCCCAAAAGTTATAAAAAATACTCCATATGCAGAGATATTTTTTTCATATAGAGATGATATGCTTAATTAATATAAAAAAATTGAGTAAAAACGCAATAAGTCAGCAAGATATGCATTCCTCTCTGATGCACCCTATCAAGGATGCCTGCACGACTGACAAATATGTGATGGGAGAAACACGAGACTATCCTTCATTGGAATATACAAGAAAAAATATTTGCCAGCATCCTGCATACAGGGAAACTCGATATACCCCTTGGAAGCAGCCTGTTTTTCTTGAGTTTCTTCTCAACGCCACAATTAAACCATGCTATACTCAGAGCAATTGAAGAAGGTTTCAGGCAGACAGCAAAGAGCTGGTGAAAAAGAATCTGTTCCCTCCCTTCTCGATACAGGTAACAAGCAAGGACGAGTACCATGGCACAAGACTTACGGATAATCACCACAGGCGGCACCTTTGACAAGCAGTATGATGCCATAAGCGGCGAACTAACCTTCAGGGAGTCTCAGCTGCCGAGGTTGTTGCAACAGTCCCGTTGCACCCTTACGGTTCACCTAGAAGGGCCTCTTGCTGTTGATAGCCTCTATATGACCGAAGAACAGCGGCAGGAAGTAGCTAATTCCTGCTTGCATAGTGCTGAAGAGAAGATTGTCATAATCCATGGAACAGACACCATGTGCAACACCGCAAAAGTAGTTGCTGAAAAACTTGGTGAGCATAATCGTCATACAGTGGTGTTTACCGGGGCCATGATACCCTACTCCCTCGAATCCAGTGATGCAGTCTTCAATCTGGGCTGTGCTATCACCGCAGTGCAGCTACTTTCCCCTGGGGTCTATCTCACTATGAGTGGGAAGATTTTTAGCTGGGACAACTGTAGGAAAAACAAGGAAAAAGGTGTTTTTGAAAAAATACACGATTGATAATTCCTAAATCTAGAGAATAATCCTTTACTATCTAAAGAATAAAATAACAGAAGAGCCTTATTTGCCTTAATATCATATTTATTATATACTATTAGTATGATATTAGATGCAATGCATCTGATTCAAAAGGATTAATTATGAAAAAATCACTACTAATATTTAGTTTACTATCGATAACACTGTTTGCACTGCCAGCTTCACCCAGCTGGATCGGCTTGATGGGATTTTCATCCCATGGCAATAAGACTACCACCTACAAACTGGGAGGTGCTGAGTTCGAAGAGAAGAGCACGACAACCCTTAGTGGTATGCAAATCACAGGATCCATATACCCAGGGAGTTCCCCTTTTGGTATAGGATTGCAATTGGGATCAGCTAAAATGCTCAAGGCCACCAACGGATCGTCAGACGAAGATGTATCAGATTATCCCTTGACGTTGAGTGGGAGCGTATCAGGCCTTTACCGTTTGGGAGTATCGGAGAAAGTCGTCTTTGAGTTCGGCTTAGGATTGCAATCTGAAAAGATGACAAAAGCTGCGAACAGCGGAGGCTCTGAAGTAATCTTTTCCCTGCACTCCCTTGGGCTCCTTACGTCAGCAAATCTTCTGATAGGCCTTTCTGACAATTTTTCACTTGTCGGAGGGATTACAGGTTTGAGTAACCTCAAGACCAACGGAAGAGTGACAAGCGGAAGCTTCGCCTACGACAAGGACTTCAAGGTATCCGGATATGCACTCCAAGGCCAGATAGGTGTAGCTTTCAACCTCTAGCCAAATAATCGCATAACCCAATATATTTCATGCATCCATACATGAAAAGAGCACAGATATGTCTATGGATGTACGTTCCCCTTGAAGTAAAACAAGGTGTTCCTCCCCTTGTAGCTATGTACCAATCATACAAACGAGGAACATTATGAAAAAAGCCTATCTCCTTAGCCTTGTCTTGCTTTTCGTCGCTTACTCCGTCTCTGCTGCCCAAAGCTGGATCGGTGTAGAAGCCTTCACCGCAACCTGTAGAAACAACCCTTCCCTTGCAGTATGGGGTGTGCAGGTAGAAGGAGAAACCAGTGCTACTTCCTTAGGAATGAATATCTCAGGAACGATTTATCCAGTAAAAAAATCTTCTTTTGGTTTTGGGTTTCAAATAGGGGCAAGTGAAATACACGAAATTTCCAGCACCTCTACAGAAGTCGATCTCTCAGAGTATCCCCTGGCTTGGAGAGGGGGTCTGTCTGGTCACTACCATACCCATGTCTTTGGAAACCTCTCAATGGAGCTTGGCATGGGAATCTTGGCTGAGCGGATGCATAAGGCCGTGGGTAGTGGCAATGCTGAGATTCGAGCCACACTGAACTCTTTGAGCTTGCTATTCACTGCAAATTTGCTCCTACCTCTATCAGACGCATTCTCCATAGTGGGAGGAATCGGCTCCTCCCTACCCCTATGTACCCAGAGGAAGATATCCAGGGGAGATAATACAGACAAGGCCAACATCGACGTGGAAGGAATAACAGTACAAGCCCAGATAGGGATTTCATTGGCCCTATAAACCTGAAAGAAAAGCTTGATTAAGACAATCCTGCTGGTTGTTTTTTCATTATTCTGAACAAGAAAAGATGTTATAGAATACTGCATAAAAGGGAACAGGTATAAACAAGAATATAAGTTCTACCATTTATTGGTTAATAAGGCTCAAATTTGCTTAATATTTAAGTTAATTAATAGATATTAATACTTATTGATTGACATACTGTGATAATTCCAGTAATGTAGCAGTAAGGAGCAGTCTTTACAGGTTATAGACTCCTTTCAGCCTCTTGCTCGATTATTCTTTCTCCAGCTACCCAAATATGAAAATCCCCCATTAAGAAAATTGAGAGACCCCACTGAGGGGTAGTTAGCACAGGTGCGTTTCTAGAAGCAGCTTTAACGCAGCCAGTATCAAAAGCCCTTATAGGGTTGTAACCAACAATTACAATTTTATGCATTCTGCATGTGTATTGTTTTACGCTTCTCCTCCTACTTACCACTACATTCTAAAAAGAGAAAAATTATGAAAAAGACATTGATCTTATGTACGATCATCTTACTTTCTGCCGGATTTCTATTCGCCTCCCCAAGTTGGGTAGGTGGCCAGGGCACTGGTTCATACTACCAGAGCACCACTGATATTGACTCTTCAGACCAAAAAAACTCAACAACACTTGCCGGTTTGAATATCG
>CAYSIH010000069.1:0-8266 GCA_964431005.1 uncultured Sphaerochaeta sp.
ATTTAATATATCTATACTTAATATATATTTATTAATCTTTTTAAAAAATATATTATTTAATTTATATTTTTTATACTTCCAGTATTGACATAAGGGGCATCTAATCCTTACTATAATGGTGTACTTAAGGAAAAGAAATTCTACAGTACGTTTCCAGGAGCATTGCTCCTAAAGGAGTTCTCATATGAAAAAGATTTTTATTACAATACTTCTGGTTTTATATTTTGTAGCCGTACCTATGTTCGCTGCAACTGACAGCTTCAATGTCACCACAACAGTAGCGGATATCGGCTTGATCAAGGTTACAGAAGCAGCGTCGACTGTCGCTACAGTAACTGCATTCAATGCCCTTACAGCATATGGGGACCTTGCCATATCAACGAGTGGGCCACAGACCTTTGATGCCTATATGAGCACTCTCTCCAATAGCCGCTCAGGGTATACGGTAACCATGGATGCAACATCAATGATCAGTACAGGCTTACCTGCGGATTCATACATTGACTACACAGTTACAGTAAATTCAGTTGGATTGACAACTACTGGAGCAACAGCTGTCACTGGCGTAACCATACTGGCTGTAGCATCTTTGGCTGCTATTGCAACAGAAACACATGCTGTATCTCTCTCTATAGATTCAACAACCTTTGACGCAGCAGTGTCAGGCTCCTATAGCGGGACGGTAACCTTCACGTATACAGCAACATAACAGAAAGAGAAAATACTATTTAGCGATTGTTTTTCTTTACAACGGCCTCCAATTTGGAGGCCGTTGTTCTGTAGATCCAATACGGCAGCAGGTAAGAAAAACATATAGGGATGCTAAGCCCTAGGTGTTTTGCTTACTTGTTTGGACTGTATCAACATCCTAAAACAATCCATATGCTTGCAATGTCTTTTTTCTCCATCACAACAAAAGATGCACAGCGAGAGACCTCCTAGTATGATATACTTGCCACGAGGAGGAACACACATGCATAGTATCGATCTTAACGGGCAATGGGCCCTCTCTCCAAAAGACAACAAGGCCATAGCGCCATTTTGTACATATTTTTTAAAGAATCCATCAATTCCCTGTACCCTTCCAGGTGATATCCATTCGGCTCTCTTACAGCAAGGCCTCATAGCTGACCCCTATTGGGGTACCAATGAACTGGACATCCAATGGGTTGGCCAACATGACTGGCTCCTAAGCAAGACCTTTTCAGTAACCGATGAACAACTTGCCTCAGGAAATGCGGTCATCACCCTTACCATGGCTGATACCATCATTGATGTTATGGTAAATGGTAAGAAAGCAGGTTCATGCAACAACCAGTTCCGCAGGTTTCGCTTCGACCTTACCCATCTGCTCGTTGTCGGGGAAAATACGATAATCTTAAATTTCACCAGTGCTGAAAACGAAGCTATCAGGGAAGCTGCGAAACTACCCTATCCCATCCCCTACTCTGTCTATCCTGTCTCAGCAAAGCACCGCAACCTGATCCGCAAGACCCAGTGTCATAGCGGATGGGACTGGGGGCCTTGCATCATGAGCTTTGGGGTATATGAAACGATAATCTTCCAGTTCATTGATGAAGGCATAATCGAGTCAGTTGTGACTGAGACTGAAAACCTAGGGGACAGAACTTGGAAAGCTCGTATCAATGTGATCTACAACTCCTCAAAGGACCAGCAGTTGTCTAGTGTTGCTACGCTGGGAAATTCAGGACAAAAAGGGAATATTGACCTTACAACAGGACTTAACAAGCTCACCTTCACCTTGCTGTGCAAGGATGTTGAGCTGTGGTGGCCTGCAGGCGAAGGCAAGCAAGCCCTCTACACGCTGGACCTTACCATCGGGTCCCAAAGTCTGACAAAACGCATAGGCTTCAGAACCATTGGGGTCAAGACGGAAGAGGATGAGGACAAGAGGGGAAAAAGCATGACCTTCTCAGTCAATGGAAGGGACATCTTTGCCAAGGGGGCCAACTGGATCCCTATGGATGCACTTTTCTCTAGGCTCACAAAGGGCCGCTATGAGCAACTCTTGCAAGCTTGTGTCGATGCCAATATGAACATGGTTCGCCTCTGGGGCGGCGGGCTGTATGAGATGGAGAGCTTTTATGACTTATGTGATGAAAAGGGCTTGCTAATCTGGCATGACTGTATGTTCAGCTGCTCAATGTACCCATCAAATCCAGAGTTCCTCGCCAATGTCGAAGCTGAACTTCGTTACCAGATACCTCGTTTGCGCGACCATGCAAGCATCGCCTTGTGGTGTGGCAACAATGAGGATCTGGGAGCAATTACCTGGTATGAGGAGTCGAAGAACAACCCTTGGCGGTATGTCATCGACTATGACCGCCTTAATGAAGGGGTTGTAGGAAAAGTCATCCGGGAATTGGACCCCACCAGAGTGTGGTGGCCATCGAGTCCTTCTGCAGGTCCTGGTGACTATTCGGACAACTGGCATAATGACAACAAGGGGGATATGCACTTCTGGTCGGTCTGGCATGAGGGTAAGCCTTTTGAGGAGTATTACTCCATCAAGCCGAGATTTGTCAGCGAATTCGGATACCAGAGCTTCCCTTCCCTCTCCACTGTAGAGGAATATGCACCACCTATGGAGCATAACCTCACCAGTGAGGTCATGGAACACCATCAGAAGAATGATAGGGGAAACTCCATCATCATTGAGAACTTTAGCCGCTACTTCCGCTTTCCCCTTGGTTTTGAGGCGATGCTCTACCTTTCACAAGTCCAGCAGGCAATGGCGATGAAGACAGCCATTGAGTACTGGAGGACGTTGCGTCCACACTGCATGGGAACGCTCTACTGGCAGCTGAATGATAACTGGCCGGTGGCTTCCTGGTCCTCCATCGACTATACGGGGAAGTGGAAACTTTTGCACTATAGCGCAAAGAAGTTCTACGCCCCTACCCTGCCCATTGCATACATGAAGGAGAAGGGAAAGGTAGAAGTTTTTGTCGTACACGATAAAACTTCAGTGCTTCCAGAGGCAGAGGTTTCGGTAAAGGTCTATCGGTTCAATGGCGAGAAAGTCTCCAAAAAGAAGTATGTTCTGGATATCCCACCTCAGAGCAGCACCCTTGTCTGCTCCATGGAGATAGAAAAACTTGCAATTGATCCGAAGGAGATGTTCCTTTCCATCAAGCTGGAGACGGACAAGCTTTATATCGAGGATGTATTCTTACTTGACCGTCCCAAGCGATGTTCCCTTCTTGATCCTCACCTTGAATTGCAGGTGGAGAAAGCCCAGGGAGGGTTTTCCGTTACAGTCAGCAGCAAAGCACCGGCATTCCAGGTAGCCCTCGATGCAGGCTCCCTTAAGGGAACCTTCAGCGACAACCTCTTTTGCGTACGCCCCACTGCCCAGAAGATGGTGATCTTCAAGACACGGGAGAAGGTTACCCTGAAGGAGTTCAAGGAGTGCCTTAAGGTCTTCGATCTCTATGGTAGCAGCAGGTAACAGAAGAGTAGTATCTAAAACAAGTACTCACAAGCAGAAGATGCCAGAGGTTTTACCGCTGGCATCTTCTGTTTTCTGTTACAAGGGAAGGGATATGCCAAGAACCATGCAACCAAGGCATTTCTTTACGGGTAGTGCATGGGTAAAACTATGTATGTACTTACGCATACAAGAGGGACCATCGCTGGTCCCTCTTGTGCGTCACGATACTACAGAAGCTTACTTGTTGGCTTTCCAACTATCCCAAGCTTTCTGTACAGCCTGTCCTACTTGTGCAGGACTCTTCTTGCCAAGGCCAATTTCCTGCAAGCCAATATTGACTGCATTATTGACATCACCAGCAAGTACACCATCGACAACAGGAGTGATCGTATTATACTTCTCATAATAGGCAGCTCTCTTGGCCACGAAAGGCTCAAGATTAGCTTCCTTTACAACCTTGTCCACATCAACGTTGAGGTTGGAGGGGAAAGAAGCACCTGTGGAGAGACGGTAGGTCTGTACATACTCACCCTGCAGGAACTTTATCAGGCGCCATGCGGCTTCTTCTTTGGCAGAACCTGAGGCAAGGTTGGCACTCATACCAAAACCTGTACCGACAACACCACTGTTGGAGTTGCTGATTACTTCACCAGGAAGGGAAGGCATGACGACCAGTTCAAAGTTTTTCTGGTCTTCAGGACTGATCAGAGCCTGACCGGTGGTGATGTCAGTCTGGAATGCACCAGTTGACCAGTCACCATCAATGTAAAAAGCAGCCTTGCCTGAAGCGAAGCGACCGCGGCTTGAGCCGTAAGGACTGGTGAGGCTGTTACGCTTGATCATCTCAGAAGCATACATGTCCTCAATCAATTCAAGAGATTTAATGAACCAAGCATCGTTGAAGGAAGTCTGACCATTTTCAAGTTCTGTGTACCAGTCAACTCCACCGAAGCGACCGACGACCATTGAGAAGAGACAGCTCTGCATGACCCAGGCATCCATGTTGTCCATAGCGATCAGATCAATACCCTTTGCTTTCAAAGGCTTAACCATAGCTTTCATTTCAGCATAGGACTTGGGCATTGCAAAACCGTTATCTTTCAGAACCTTAGTGTTTACATAGAGCATGTGAGTGGTTGTAATACCATTAGGAAGCTCACCAAGGAATCCACCAAACTGTGGAACCAAGGTAGCAGGGTTGTAGGAATCTACCAAGCCATCTTTCTCGAGCAACGGCATGAGGTCCTTAACACTATTGGTTGTGTGGAGGCTGGTTGAACGGCCACTTGGCCACATGTACAGGACATCAGGAAGCTGTCCGCTTGCAACGTAGGCTTCTGTCTTCTGGTGGAAAGGCTCGTTGAACAGATCTTCACGTACAATCTTGATATCAGGATTCTCTGCACTGAACTTGTCCCAGATCATTGCAACTTCATTCGCACTGTTCGGCTCTGACATGTCAATGTAGTTCAGAACAGTAAGTTCTACCTGCCCAGCGGCAGCCGAGTCCTCTTTGGTTCCTTGTGCAAAGGCCGATGAGACGACCATAAGCAGAGCTAGGGCCAAAATTGAAACTTTTTTCATACCAGTCATTGTTACCTCCTAATGACTTTTCGTAACCTTGTGAAAGCAATTGCTTTCTGTATAGTTTCCCCCTTTCTGCAGGAAAGAAACCTCCTAAATTCATAGTTCATACTTTGTACAAACTAATAGTACCACGGTCATTCCTACCTGTCAAACTTTTTAGTCAAGAAATTGGTAGGAAAAGCAAGTCTGATCTACCTAGCCCTTTACTGCACCTGCAGCAACACCTTTTGTGATCTCTTTTCTGAACGCTAAGTAGAATGCTAGCATGGGGATAAGGCCAATGACCAAAGCGGCAAACTGCTTGCCAAAATCACTTGATAGCGCCCCTGCAAACTTTTGCACACCAACAGGAAGACTTTTGAGTGCGTCACTGCTTGTGAGAATGTTGATGAGCATGAACTCATTCCACGTCCCTGTAACAGTTAGGATCGCAAGGGTCACTCCTACCGGAAGCGCCATGGGCACAATAATAGAACGGAAAATTCTAAAGTAGGTGGCTCCATCAAGTCTGGCAGACTCGATGAGGGCATTGGGAATGCTCTTGATATAGTCAGTACCCAGATAGATTCCCATCGGCATTGCTATACCTATATAGGGAATAAGGACACCTAGGCGGGTATTATAGAGACCAGTCCAGTTGATCAACAGGAACAAAGGGACCATGATCGACTGCAAGGTGAGCAACAGCCCGATGATGAAAGAACCGTGTAAAAGTTTTGTAGCCTTATGGGGGATTTTAGCAAAGCCAAAACCTGCCATAAAGGAGAGGACCAAGGTCACGACAGTCGTCACGCCCGTATAGATCATGCTGTTGAGGATGAGATGAGGGAACTTACCTCGTACCCATGCATCCTTATAGTTTATCAGAGTCCATTGTTTAGGAAACCCCAGCTTATTCAATTGAAATTCAGTGGTTGTCTTGAATGAGTTCATCAGCAACCAGAACAAGGGATAGATGGCCATAAATGTAAAGAAAAGCATCACTGCGTAGGTCAGCACCTTATTGATTCTGGCCCTGACACTTCTTGTATCCTTGATATCTGCCATATTACTCCCTCCCCCCAAACTTGCTCTCAGCCCATTTGGTAAGACCGATAAGTATGAAACTGATGGTGACCATTACCGTACTGATGGCATTGGCCAAAGGATAGTTCGGCGCCCCCTTGAATGCCTTGTCAAACATATAGACTGAGAGGACACTGGTCTGATTTGCAGGACCGCCGCCGGTCATAACATAGATGAGGTCGAAGCTCTTCAGCGATCCGCTGATAGCAAGGATACAACTGGTCACGATAACCCCTGAAAGAGCGGGAAGGATGATATATCGCAAGGACTGCCCTTCGCTTGCCCCGTCGATACGGGCAGCCTCGATGATTGAACTGTCAATCTTCTGCAGGTTTGCCATAAAGATGATCAGGTACGTGCCGGTATACATCCAAAGGATGACGAACAGGACTGGCAAGATTGGGTGGTTTGACAGACCATATTCATAGGTTGGTTTGAATAACCTCACTATTTCTGGAAATGCACCATGGGGGGAGAAGAAGGATTTCCACAAGATACCGATTACCACAGTGGAGATGACGCACGGCAGATAGATCATGGTCTGGAAAAAGTCAGTCAGCTTCACCAAACCCCTGTACAGCACGTAAGCCAGAAAAAACCCAAGGGGTATCTGACCCAATACCGAAACAAGGACTATCCACATATTATTCTTCAGCGCTAGGTAGAAGTACTCATCAACGAAGAGCCGTTTGTACCACTTGATCCCCACAAACTCTATGGGAACTCGGCCTCCAAATATCTTGCCACCATTGTAGTTGGTCATACTAAGCACAATAGAAAATATTGTGGGGAAAGCCATGACAGACAAGTACACTACAACAGCTGGCAACACGAGCATCCAATATGATCTTTTTTGTTCTTTAAGTGCGGAAGAGAGGGTATCTTTCTTAGACAGTTCCTTACTCATCGCTTACTCCCCTTTGATCTTTTTGTATGTTCTCTTGCAATTGGCCTGGTCGATCACATCATCCCAGGTAAAGTGAGACCGACTTTCCATTTCAGAGAGCTCGGGAACAGCAAACAGCTTCTGCAAATACATCATTGCAGCGCCTTTGGCGACCACAGACTCATCTTCAGCATCAAAAATCAGCTTGCAGTTAATCTTTTTGAGAATTGCTAAGAATTGGGGACAATCAGCTTCCAACATTGCCTTAATTTTCTCTTCGTCGCTGAATGGCTTACCATGGATAAACACAACCCTCGGGTCCAGGACAGAAACAACAGGGACCAGCGAGGAGAACAGGTCAATCATCCAGATTCTCCATGCTTCAGCATCAGAAGCTGAACGTATGAGCAACTCCTCATCCAGCCCTGTCTGTCCTGCACTGTCCCCTTTCCAGCTAAGGGAGCAGAACTCCCCTGCACTATAGTGAGACCCACGGTAGACCTTTCCTCCTATGGAAAGTCCAATACCAACACCTATTCCCGAACGATCACCAAACTGATAGTTACCTTCATGGTAGTCGGCAAGCAGACACATGAAATCTCCAAGCTTGATGCTTCGGTTAATGGTCATATCCAACCAAGCAGTACAGTTGGCATCGTTCTCTACAAATACAGGGGCATTGTAGCGTTTGGAAAAAAAAGAGTGGATGTCAAAATGGTGAAGGTTGAACGGCTCGGCATATACGATGACACCCTTATCTGAGTTAACTATACCCGGGATGCCTACACAAACGGCAAGCAGCGGCAATCCAATCTTTTCCACTCCTTCAAGGACAAGATCCATAAGGTAGTTGAGGATCCCTTCAAAATCAACTTTGGGAAGAGGCCCCTTCTCCTGAAAAAGTACAGAGCCGCTTATGTCCAATACCACCGCCCGAAAGTGTGAAGGCTGGATATCAAAGCCTACAACACACCCGAATTTCTGATTGAGCCTGAGGATGATGGGTTTACGCCCTCCCCGGCTCATACCACTACCTTCCTCGCCTTCGTAGACGACATCGTTGTCTATCAAGGCGGAGATGATGTTGGTAACAGTAGAGCGATACAAGCTCAGTTCACGGGCTATATCCACCCTGCTGATCCCTGAGCTTTTCCAAATAAGTTGGGCAACTAGGGAGGTATTTGCATTCTTCTGGAAGTTATTGTTGTTTATTCTCATGGGCTTCCCTATACTAAAGAGGAACTTATTAAAAATCTTGGCCTGTCTTATACTTT
>CAYSIH010000070.1:0-8219 GCA_964431005.1 uncultured Sphaerochaeta sp.
ACAAGCCATGGTATTCCGGTGATCGGCTGTGATTGTTCAGTCTGCAAATCCTCAGACCCCCACGACAAGCGCTTTCGTAGCAGTATCCTCATCCAGGATGGGGAGCATACCCTGCTTATCGATACCACCCCTGAGTTTCGCCTGCAGGCACTGCGTGCAAATTTACACTCCCTTGATGCGGTTCTCTATACCCATGATCATGCAGACCACTTCAACGGTATTGATGATTTGCGTGTATTCAGCAAGGAGAGTACGCTTCCCGTCTACTGTTCGGACGAGGTCATCTCCTGCATCACCTCACGCTTTGGGTATGTGCTGAAGCGTTACGATGAGGCTGGTGGGATACCCCACCTCCAGTTGAACAGACTAAAGCCCTATCAGACGATCCGGGTGGCAGGTTTTGATGTCATGCCCATTCCCATTCGTCATGGGTGCAAGCTCATCATGGCCTTTCGTATCGGCTCGTTCATCTATGCTACTGATAGCAGTGGCATCCCCCCTGAAAGCCTGCCATACTTTAAGGGAGTAGAGACCTTGGTATTGGGAAGCTTGCGCTACCGACCCCATCCCACCCACTTCAGTGTAGAAGAGGCTACTTCCTTTGCAACGCAAATTGGGGCCAAACGGGTGTTTCTCACCCATTTGAGTCATGATATACGTCATAGCCAACTGGAAGCTGAGCTTCCTTCCCATATGCACGTGGCTTACGACATGTTAGAGATTACCATAGGGGACACATATGACCAATGATTCCACTGAGCTGTTCGGCGAACAGGATTTTGACCAGAAGAAATTGGAAAAGGAAGCTTTAGCGCGTCCTCCTGTCGTCATTGAGAAGCGAGAAGAAAAGCCCGCCAAGGAAGAAGAGAGCGAAGCGCCTTCAAAGCCTACCGCTGAGAAGCAGCTCTATATCATTGATGGGTATGCCCTGATCTACCGATCCTACTACGCTTTTTTCAGTAACCCGATGAAAGATTCTCAGGGTAACAATATCAGTGCAGTCTATGGGTTTTTCACTACGCTGTTGAAGCTGTTGCGTGAAAACAACCCTGACTACATGGTAGTAGCCATGGATAGCCATGGCCCTACTTTCCGTCATGATATGTACGAGCCCTATAAGGCTAACCGTGATGCGGCTCCAGAGGACCTGCACACACAGGTCCCCATCATCAATGCCATTCTTAAAGCCTTGGAGATTCCGATGGTTGCAATGGTGGGTTTTGAAGCTGACGACATCATCGCTACCCTTAGCAAGGAAGCCTCCCGCCATACTATCGATACCATCATGTTTACTGGAGACAAGGACCTTCTCCAGCTGGTCGATGAGCATGTCTTTGCACTTCGACCAGCCAAGAAGGGGGAGAGTTTCTATCGCATGATGGGCTCTCCTGAAGTCTTGGAGGAGTTCGGAGTCCTGCCAAAGCAGGTAGTGGACTACCTTGCACTGGTAGGGGACTCCTCTGACAACGTTCCCGGCGTCAAAGGGATAGGGGCAAAGGGTGCGGCAAAGCTTTTGCAGCAGTTCGGTTCCTTGGAGGAGATCTACAAGAATATCCGCCTCTGTGCAAAGGGCATGCAGAAGAAACTGGAAGAAGGTGAGGAGCTTGCTCTTCTGAGCAAGAGCCTGGTTAAGCTGAAGAGCGACTTGTTTGAGGTCGAATCCTTTGATACCGAGGAGTATCTGCTGGACGACCTCAACTATAAGGCGGCGATTCCCCTGTTTGAAGAGATTGGGATGAAGAGCATCGTCAGGGAGCTGGACAAGCTTGCTAATGGTGGTATTGCGCCCAAGCGGCAGGACAAGGTCAAGAAGGCTATGAAGGCTTCCGAAAAAGGGAAGTATGAGGCTGTACTTACACTTGCCAGGCTTACGGAGCTGCTTGCTCAGGCAGAGAAGGAAGGGGGCCTCATCGCCTTCGACATGGAGACAGACTCCCTCGATTCGATGGTGGCCAAGCCCCTTGGTTTCTCCTTTTCCTGGGAAGAGGCCATCGCCTACTATGTGCCTATCATCAGCGAAGGCGAAAGGCTTTTCTCTGATGAGGAGGTGAAGGGTGTCCTATCTGAGTTCTTCAGTACAGGCAGACTCTCCCTGATTGGGCAGAACATCAAATACGACTACAAGGTGCTGGTGAACTGGGGCGTGATTCCCAAGACCCTGGCCTTCGATACCATGGTGGCTGCCTGGCTGCTGGAAAGCACAGGTGTCTTCAATATGGACTACTTGGCAGAAAAATACCTTGATTACAAGACCCTCTCCTACAAGGATGCCATTCCCAAGGGCAAGAGTGTTGGCGACATTCCCCAGGAGCAGGCAGTATTTTATGGCGCTGAGGATGCAGACATCACCTTCAGGCTCTATACGCTGTTCAAGAATCTCCTGGTTGCACGAAATCTCCTGTCTCTGATGGAAAACCTTGAGATGCCGCTGTTGCGCATCATTGCCAATATGGAGATCGAGGGAATTTTCCTGGACAGGACTCTCCTGGAGCCTCTGACCGCTGAGTTTGAAGAGAGAATCGGTGCGATACAAGAGGAAATCTTTGCCATCTGTGGACATGAGTTTAACCTCAACTCCCCGAAGCAGTTGCAGGAAGTCCTATTCGTTGAACGGGGGATTCCTACCGGAGCAAAGACCCGTACAGGCTTCTCCACAGCAACCGATGTATTGGAGCCCTTAAGCGAAACCTATCCTGAAGTAGCCCTGGTGTTACAGTACCGGACGCTCAACAAGCTCAAGACTACCTATATCGACAAGCTTCCTCTGGATATTCTAGAGAGAACGGGAAGGATTCACCCCTCCTTCTCCCAGACAGGGACAGAGACCGGTAGGCTCTCTTGCAGGGATCCTAACCTGCAGAACATCCCGGTCAGAACTGAAGAGGGTAGGCGTATCCGCTCCTCCTTTGTCCCCAAGGAGGGCTATATCTTCCTTTCGGCCGACTATTCGCAGATAGAGCTGGTGGTCCTTGCCCATATGGCTGATGATCCTGGCTTAAAGGGTGCCTTTCTCAAGGGCATTGATGTCCACAGCTCGACAGCTTCCCTCATCTTTGACGTACCCTTGGAAGAGGTGACAGGTGAGCAGAGGAGGGTGGCTAAGACCATCAACTTCGGGGTGATGTATGGTATGGGGCCTCACAGTCTGTCAGGGGACCTGAAGATTACCCATGCTGAGGCAAAGGCCTTCATCGACCAGTATTTCGCTCGCTATAGCGCAGTTGATGCTTTTATTGAGAAGACTCGTGAGGATGCTTCCCTCAATGCCTCTGTCTCCACCCTGCTTGGACATAGCCGCACTATCACAGAGATCAACAGTAGCAATAGGATAGAACGGGCGAAGGCACAGAGGATAGCGGTGAATACCGTTATCCAAGGTAGTGCCGCTGATATCATGAAGGTGGCCATGCTTCGTATCGACAAGGCATTGAAAGAACATTCTCCTGCTACCAAGCTGCTGTTACAGATCCATGATGAACTGGTCTTTGAGGTCCCCGAAAGGGAGCTTGAGAAGGTGCTTCCCCTGGTAAAGGAAGCGATGGAGGGTGCTGTAAAGCTCTCGCTTCCTTTGCGGACAAGCATTGAGACAGGTAAGAGTTGGGGAGATATTCACTGATGAAGGTCATCGGTCTGACAGGTAAGGCTGCTGCAGGTAAAAATGTAGTGGCTGATGCGTTTGTCAAAGAGGGATGTGCTGTCATTGATGTTGACCAGATAGGCCATCGCGTGCTGGAACAGAGCCAGGCCCTACTGGCAAAGGCCTTTGGTCCTTCCATCGTGCAGGAGGGCAAGGTTGACCGCAAAGCTTTAGGTATTCTGGTGTTTTCTGATCCAGAGAAACTTGAAACTCTTGAAGCAATCACCCATCCGGCGATGGTCAGCGAGTGCAAACGTCTGATCGAAGAGGCGGAAAGGGCAGGGCATACAGCCCTTGTCATCAATGCCGCCCTCCTTTTCCGGATGAAACTCTATCTGTTATGTGATCATGTGGTATTTGTAAATGCCTCGCTTGTAAGCAGGTTTTTACGCTCCAAACGACGAGATTCCATCACTTGCAAGAAGTTTATGGCAAGGGAGAGGGCACAGCAGGACATACGCCCTGATGTTTTTCCTCCCTCTTTGCCGGTTTTCATCCTTCGCAATGGTTCTGATAAAGTGTTAATTCATCGACAAGTCACAGAGTATTGTGCTACGATAGGAATCGGAGTTTCATCATTTTGATGAAACAATTGTATTATGAGGGTTTGAAATGAAGAAATCGGTTCGGATACACTTTCTGGTTATTACAACGGTTGTGGCTATCTTTGCATTTGCAGGGATCTGGTACCTGCGTCCTGGTGTTCCCAATGAACTGATTGAGCAGGCACGAGCTAGACAATTGCAACCGCTGCTGGAGATAGATGCTCCTATGCGAAGGCCGGTTGTAGAGCCTGCTACAAAGCCATCAGTTGACAGGAAGGCTCTTGTTGAAGAGTTGCTTCCTTCTCTCACAGACCAGGTCTCACGCTCACTTGAAGGCCCGCTGTATGAAAAATTAAAAGCCCAGTTTGTACTTGATGAGGAGTTTATCTCACAGATCTCTGCCAAACTTGAGGCCTCCCTCAACCTAGAGGAACAGACGAGGACAGCTGAGATTCCCGAACTTTTACGAACTGAATTTGCACAACAGATCGAAGCTCTGCGTACTGAGTTGCTCGCAACTGTCGGGGATGGGTTGAACTCATTCTTCTATCAGGTAGAAGGGATGTTCGATGCACGTATAAGCAGGATTGAAGAGGACCTCTACCTTGAGATGGAGGCATATGTGCCTCAGCTTGTCGATAGGATGATTCCCTCTTTGGTGGTGATGCTTGTCGAAGAGTTGAATAAGAACAAAGAGACCTATCTTCCCTATCTTGCTCAGGAGCTGAAACCCTATTTGATAGACAGTTTCACAGAAGAGGAGCTTTTGCTCCTGTACACCGCTTATCGTGACCAGGTGGTAACTGATCTGGTTCCCTCTATCCTTGCTGATATGGAAGAGCCTGCACGAGCTGATGTCCAAAAGATGGTGAAAAGTGTCACCAAAACACTGCCTGCACCTCCTCCCTCTGTACCGAGTGAGATGAAGAGTGTTGCAACACCTGAGGCTCCTGTCCTGATAACCCCTCCTTCAGTAAAGAGTATACCCCCTCAACCTGAGATGGCAGTTAAGACCAAGTCCTGGGTCCCTGAGCCCCCTGTGATGAAACTTGTGACGAGGAGATTTATAGAGCCTGAGCCTGTTATTGCTCCTCCAATCTTTACCACTGATGGGCCGGAAGTGTTTGTCGACCCTGTGACCTATGAGCAGAGGAGAACAGAGATCCGGACCAAGGCGATAGAAGAGGTCCTGCAGCGGATCAATGCCCTGTAGCATCACTCTTTTGGATAGGTTCTCTTCTTTCCTTCGACTGTAGTGAAGTTCCATACCGCACAACCATGGCTTTCCTCTAGATACCCTTCGGTGAGGGGAACTTTTCCCCCTCCCTGAGGCAGGTCCACTGCGTAAAGCGGCATGGCCAGACCCGACAGGCGTCTTCTCAGTTCCTTTTCCAGTACAAGGCCTTTTTGTAGCGGTACCCGAAAGTGTGAGGTTCCTTCCACCAGATCCCCTTGAAAAAGGTAGTAGGGTTTTATCCTCGAGAAGACGAGCTTGTTGCACAGCTCCTCGAGTGTCTCTACATCATCATTTACCCCTTTGAGCAGGACACTCTGGTTCATTGCTGGGATACCCGCATCAACAAACATGGCTACGGCACCCACTGCTTCCTCTGTCAATTCATGAGGATGGTTGAACTGTGTCATCAGGTAGAAAGGTGCGGTGTTGAACCGCTTGAATATTGAAACTAGCGCTCCGGTTATTCTCGCTGGTTGGGCTGCCGGCATCCTGGTACAGAGCCTGATGACCAAGTCCTCTCTTGCCTCTCTGAATATGGAGATGAGCTCTTCGATCTTCTGGTCGGAGAGAGTCATCATATCCCCTCCGGTCAGCAAGATTTCCTTGACCTCCTTATGCTCGTGAAGGTAGGATGCGGCCTCTTCTATCTCCGCTCTGGTTGCAGGGCCTTGGAAGGTTCCTGTGAAGCGCCTACGAAAACAGTGCCTGCAATACATGGCACATATATCGGTTGTCAGAAATGCTACACGGCTGGGGTACCGGTGGATGAGCCTTTCTGTCACAGAGTAGCTCTTCTCAGCCAAGGGATCGATGTCCTCTTCGCTGAGGCGCTCTCCCTCGCTGATGGTAGGGACTACCTGGATGCGTAGGGGGTCGTTGGGGTCATCGGCATCGATGAGGGCGAGGAAGTAGGAGGGGATGGCGATGGGCAGGACACCTTGGAGGCTGGAAAAGGCCTTTTCTTCGTCGGTGAGGCTGAGATGTTTTTCCAGCTGGGCTAAGGTGGTGATGGTCTTGGCTTTTGTATCTTCGTGCATATCTGTGGTTTACCTCAAAGAACGCTTTTCGTCCAGCCTTTACATAAACCCTTACCCCTGAAGCCAGTTTTCATGCTACAATTCGTCCAGATGTTCCAGGAAAGGAGAACGGTATGGCTACAGGAAAAAAAGAGGGTAAGAAAGGGCTCAAAGGCTACTATCTTACCACATTTCTCATTGGACTAGGGTTTTTCACCATGGGGTTGATGGATCCCCTCTATGATACCTATGTCCCTATCTTCCTTGAGAAGTATGTCTCTTCCAAGGCACTGATCGGCACCATCATGACACTCGACAATATGCTGGCGATCCTGCTTATCCCCATTTTTAGTGCGATAAGTGACCGCACCCATACCCGAATTGGGCGTAGGATGCCTTTTATCATCATATGTCTGCCCATCACCGCTGTGGCCTTTGGCCTGATACCCATTGCCGCTCTGACAGGGCTCTGGCTTCTCATTGCTTTGGTGTTTGTACTCAACCTGTTCAAACAGGCAGTGCGTGGCCCTGTCGTCGCCCTGATGCCTGATATGATCCCCGGTGAGCTACGTAGTGAAGCCAATGGAGTCATTAATACCATGGGCGGTATTGCAACCATAGTCGGTACGGTAGGGCTTGCCCGCCTTATGGACGTTCCCATCAACCTGCCCAAGCTTGGCCCTACCAAGGATGTGCTTGCTTTCCCGATCTCTTCTGTACTCGTAATCATCGCAGTCTTGCTGCTTTTCTTCTTTGTGAAGGAGAAAGAGGCTATCAACAGAGAGAAGACTGAGAAGAAGGAGCCTATCCTCCAATCCTTGAAGGTCATCTTTGCTGAGAAGGATAAGAGTGCTCTCTTTATCCTGCTTTCGCTGTTGATGTGGTTTATCGGCTACCAGGGTATTCTCCCCTTTGTCGGACTGTATTCCAAGGATATCTTGCAGACATCCAGTGGAACAGCCTCCCTTGCTGCAGGTATGGTTGGCATAGCCTATGCAATATTTGCAATACCTTCGGGCATCATCGCGCACAGGGTCGGCCGAAAACGTACCATTCGAACCTCACTGCTTATCCTAGTGGGAGTTCTTACCTTTATCTTCTTCCATGACCCGCTTACAGCAACGATGAGTACAGCATTCAGACAGTACACCTTCTGGGCCTTGCTGTTCCTCTTTGGGATCTTCTGGGTCTCCGTAGTCACCAACAGCTTCCCGATGCTTTGGCAGATGTCCACCTATAAGACGGTGGGTATCTATACTGGGCTCTACTATTTCTTCAGCCAGCTTGCATCCATCATTTCTCCTCCCATCACTGGTGGATTCATCGACCTCTTTGGCTTTAGGGCAATCTTCCTGTATGGGGCAGGCTCCATGCTCATCGCATTTTTCCTGATGAAGGGTGTCAATAGGGGTGAGCCTGAGGATGATCCTATGGGAGAGGAAGAGGAAGCATAACCTAGGTGGAATAGGAGAATATTTCTTCTGATATGGATTACATGACTACAGGCCCTGATCACATGATCGGGGCCTGTGTAATTAATTGATATATGCAAAACAATCTTGATATTTTAAGGAGGTCTCTTCATTTTGTTGTATTTGCAACATAGGAAAGAGCCCTTCTTTTCTATACTGGTGGCATAGTTGTTGAGACGACTTTATAGCGCATGAACTGTTTATACCAGAGCATTTTTATCCTGTTCTGGTAGTAATTTGAAAAATAGGAGAAAATTGAATGGACAACAAGATGTTTTGCTTCCAGTGCCAGGAAACTGCACGGAATATCGG
>CAYSIH010000071.1:0-8121 GCA_964431005.1 uncultured Sphaerochaeta sp.
TTGTCATCGACAAGGAGCAGTTTGCCAATGACGGCTTGCTCGACTCGCTCTCCACAGGCTCTTCAGTCATCTGTAGGGGCCCTATTGTTGAGAGTGCAGGCGGCTCACAGCGGGTAGAGATGGCCAGCTTAGATATCACCTTAGTCGGTGACTGCCCTACTGACACCTACCCCTTACAGAAGAAGCGTCATACTATCGAATATCTCAGAGAGATAGCCCACCTCAGACCCAGGACAAATATGTTCGGTGCGGTCACACGGGTGAGAAACACCCTCTCCTATGCCGTACACCAGTACTTCCAGGAGAATGGATTTGTCTATGTGAACACCCCGATCATCAGCAGCAGCGATGCTGAAGGGGCTGGCCAGCAGTTTTTGGTCACCACACTCGATCCTAAAAACCCTCCCCTGACAAAAGAAGGGGCTGTTGATTACTCCAAGGACTTCTTTGGCAAGAAATCCTTCCTTACAGTAAGCGGCCAGCTTGAAGGTGAGGCCTATGCGATGGCGATGAAA
The DNA here is from genome assembly GCA_964431005.1 of uncultured Sphaerochaeta sp. Taxonomy (GTDB): domain Bacteria; phylum Spirochaetota; class Spirochaetia; order Sphaerochaetales; family Sphaerochaetaceae; genus Sphaerochaeta. The sequence continues at coordinate 516 of CAYSIH010000071.1, forward strand.
AACATCTACACCTTCGGGCCAACCTTCAGGGCGGAAAACTCAAACACCAAGCGACACCTTTCAGAGTTCTGGATGGTGGAGCCTGAGATGGCATTCTGCAGCAACGACGGCAACATGGAGATCGCCGAGTCCTTCCTGAAATACCTGTTCAACGCCGTGCTTGAGAATTGTGATGAGGATATGGCCTTCTTCTCCAAGTTTGTGGAGAAGGGAATGCAAGATACCCTCAGAAGCATCGTGGACACGCCCTTTGTGCGCCTGCCCTACACTGAAGCGGTAAAGGAACTGGAAAAGCATGCTTCAAAGTTCTCTTTCCCCGTATCGTGGGGAAGCGACCTGCAAAGCGAGCACGAGAAGTTCCTCACCGAAGTGGTCTTCAAGAGCCCGGTCATCGTTACCGACTACCCCAAGGACATCAAGGCCTTCTATATGAAGCTCAACGATGATGGCAGGACAGTCCGTGGCATGGATGTACTGGTTCCCCGTCTGGGGGAGATCATCGGAGGATCTGAGCGTGAGTCAAACATCGATATCCTTACCAGCCGCATGGTCGAAATGAAGCTCGACCCTGAGGAGTACTGGTGGTACCTCGACCTCAGAAGATTTGGTTCAGTTCCCCATGCTGGGTTCGGCCTGGGCTTTGAAAGGGCCGTGCAGTATGTTACCGGGATGGGCAACATACGAGACGTAATCCCGTTCCCGAGGGCTCCAAGGCTCGCAGACTTCTAAGACCGCTCACATCACCGAATATGTAGAGAGTGTACTGCCTACGGTGCAAACTCTCTCAACAGGGCCCACACTACCAGCTGGCTGGTGGTGTGCATCCCTGTCTTGAGAAAGAGGTTCTTCTTATGGGCGTAGACAGTGGACAGCTTTATGCCCATCTTGGCGGCTATGCCCTTGTTCTCCTCCCCACTGAGGATGAGGGCGATGACCTGCTTCTCTCGGAGGGTAAGGGGACAGGGTGGAGCCTCTTTGCACTGCTGGCCCTTGGCCCTGATCAAAGAGAGCACCTCATCTTCCAAGCTTTCCTCTTCGATGCTCTCCTCTACTATCTTGCAAGTGGGGCCCTCCACCATCCTAAGGACTGGATACTGGGAGTCGGGGGAGAAGACCAGAAGAGGTGCCTGAGCATAGGAAAGCACCTCCCGCTTCAAGGTGAGCAGGGAGGGAAGATCCTCTGTCCTCCCTATTATCAGATGGCAGCTCTCTGTTCTGTTTACTGTTGCCGAAGGGGTGGCTTGACAACTGAGCCAGGTCATTCTTTCCGTCTTGTTGAGAAGAAATACTCTATCTTCTTCATTTTTGTAGATCAATATGGCTTTTTTACGCATTACCCCAAAAGATGAGGATTTGACCCTATTGCTTCACCGTGAGTTTGTGAAGCATCGTGTTTAGGGCATCTGAGAAGGCCTTGGTCTCTTTAGGCCCCATGCTCTTATGTCTTTCACTGAAGATGCCCATCTCACGAAACTCCTTCATGGCATTGCGTATGGAGAGTCTCTGGGCCATATTCTCCTTGGTGAAGACACCACCTCTGTCATCGATGGTGGGGATGTCTCTCTCCACCAGGCGTGCAGCAAGAGGAATGTCATGGGTGACAGCCAGACAGGGAAGCGTAGCATTCTCGACTATCCAGTTGTCAGCGCTGTCCATATCCGCCTCCACCACAACATTCTCGATCTTGCTGGTGATGGAGCGCACATCCTCGATGCCTTGTTTTTCCGCCTCTTTTCTTAGCTTGGCAGTATGCTGTTCATAGGCAGTCTGCACGTCCTTTAATGGACGGTCAGCTACAAAGAATGCTGCATAGTCATTTTTCATAATGCACCTGAGTAGGATGGTACGAAGGTTCTTGGGACACGAATCGGCGTCAATGTAGAGGGTAAACATACCCTAGACTACTGTAAGAGTGATACTTTTGTCACCCATGCTGCTCGTGATAGTGATTTTGGCCTCTCCCTTTTCCCCGATGGTACGCAGATACACAGCTGCTGTGCCACCTTCACATACCCCAAGGGAGGGGCTGACAAGGCGCAAGGGGCCCTCCACTGTCACGCTAAAGGGTTCGTGGGCATACGCAAGGGGCAGACTCTGCCCTTCCTTGCGTACTGTGATGTTGAGCCATACCATCGAGTAGGTATCACCCAATACTATCTTGGTTGTGCGGGTAGCGATTTCCAGGTAGGGCTCTTTATGCTCCCCATAGGATTCACGGCATACCACCTCCTCCCCTACAAGGCCTTCAAATTGCCACAGGGAGGCTTCGCTGCCCCAGTTGCCCACATAGCGGGTGAACAGTGCGACCGCATCCGCATAGGTGAGGCGATAACGAAGCAAAAACCAGCCCATACGCACCTTGTCCAAAACGGTGAGCGCCCCTGCCTGCGATCCCACCTTGTTGAGCAAACGTCTGAGAGTGGCCCTATCACCACAAGTGAGATAGGTCTCCTTCTCTAGGCGCTTGCCTATCAGGTCGGTAAGCAGCACCGGCGGATGGGGCAGATGAGGAAAACCCTTCCTATCGGGGTAATAGGTGCCTACCTCCTCGCCTTGGAAGAGAATGCGTACCTTTTCGCAGTTGGTGGCAACTAGCAGGGCGGGAATGCTCGCCTTGGGAAAGTCCCCGCCATCAGGAGCTGATGACAGCACCATGACATGAGGGGCATCCTTCTGGCTCATATAGGCATAGGCGGTGAACTTGGCTGCCCTGCCGCTGTCACAGACCCCATGGTAACAGATCTGGTCGCCGCTACCGAAGTTGCTGTGGGTATAGTAGTCATTCATGCACCACCCTATCGCCCCGCTTACCCCTTTTGAGCCGAACATAGCGTTAAGGGTACGGTAGTGGCGCAAGGCATGCTCCTTGCGTTGCAATGGGTTGTCATAGCGTTTGGTAGGGTACATGTGCCCACAGAACTCGGTCACCAGGTAGGGGACATCCCCTTGGCAGATCGAGCTCTTCTTTGCCAGGCCGGCATTGGTGCCGTCGTGGGAAAAGTCGTTGTAGGTGTAGACATCCTCGAGGAAGGAGCTCTTTGCAAAGTTGCGTACCCCACCGGTCTGTCTGTGGGGATCGAGTTTTCTTGCAAGGGCGTTGGTCCTTGCATACAGCTCATCGTCATCACCTGACTCGTTGATGCGCACACCCCAGAGGATAATGGAGGGGTGGTTGAAATCACGCTCGATCATGGCCTGCACATTCTCCAGACAGAGTGTTCGCCACTCTTGCTTGTCTGAGATGTGTTGCCACCCTGGTATCTCCTCAAAGACCAGAAGCCCAATCTCATCACAAGCATCCAGGAAAGCAGGGTGCTGGGGGTAGTGGCTGGTACGCACCAAATCCACCCCAAGTTCCTTAAGGCGCAGGGCATCTTCTCTTTGTCCGTTTTCAGGCATTGCATAACCAACATAGGGGTAGCTCTGGTGCCGGTTCAAGCCGACGAGCTTGATCTCCTTCCCATTGAGATAGAACCCATCCGTGGTAAAGAGGGCACTGCGGGAGCCAAAACGGACGCTATAGGTCTCCCCATTCTCCAAGGAGAGCTCAAAGGTATAGAGCTTGGGATTTTCTAACGACCAACTCTCTAGGGACAATGAGTCCAAAGAGGAGGCAAAATCCTCATGTAGGATCAGATCTTCAATGCGGCTAAGTTCCTCTTGCCCATCCAGGATACGGGCGACATAGGTAAGCCCATCAGCTGAATGGGTCTTGGCTCGGAACCTGACCTCTGTAATTTCCTGACTCTCCACAAAGAGATTGAGGATCCTCTGCTCAGGATGCAAGAGGAGGTTCACCTCACGATAGATGCCGCCAAAGGTAAGGTAGTCGATGCTCCCGCCGAAAGGGGGGATATGAGCATCCTCACGGCTGTCCACCACCACAGCCAAGACTGAGGTCTCCTTGTCTCCCAAGGGCACTTCGAATGGCAGGTATCCTCCCTTGTGGGTATGCAGAAGAACCCCATCACCATAGACCTTAGCCTGGGATGCTATCGCCTCAAAGCGGACTGTAACAGAGTGATCTTCGCCCAGCTTTACATTCAGGTGTTTACGATAGGTTGAGACAAAGGAGAAAGATTGCTCATCAAAGTAGTGTCGGGGCAGCAAGACATTGGTATGGGGCAGGTCCACCTCCTCCCAAAGTGAGTCATCAAAGGATGGCAGACAGTACTGTTTGTGGGTATCTGCGTGGTAGCGCCAGCCACTGTTGAGCGCAATCTTCTTTTGCATGCAGTCTCTCCATATCTTGGGTATACCAAAAGAGTTGTCAGGTTGCAACAAAAATGAAGTAACTTGTTGCCAAATAGGTGATATAAGCAAGTAACTTACCCAAAAAAACTACAATCGCTTGAAAAGAACTCCATTTTTGTTCTATGGTTATCATGTTCAAAGAATTAGAACCATAAGGAGCCATTATGAACATATCACCCCTTCAGCGGTTGCGTTATGACTACCAGCCAAAACTCCCTGCCATCCTCACCGAGGAGATTAGGAACATCCAGCAAATTGTTGGAGAAGCTACCTACCCAAAGCAGGATAAAGAGGCCATCAAGGCGCTCTTCCCCCACACATGCGGACTTCCCTCCGTGCATTTTGCAAAGGGCAAGAACAAGACCATCTCTGCCAGACGCAATGTCGGAGTAATCCTCAGCGGCGGACAGGCCCCCGGTGGGCATAACGTCATCAGCGGTCTCTTTGATGCCATGAAGGCGGCAAATCCTGAGAACGAACTGCTAGGATTCAAGGGAGGCCCAAGCGGCATCCTTGAAGACTCCTACACCCTCATCACTGAAGAGTACCTCGCTCCCTTCCGTAACACCGGTGGCTTTGACATCATCGGCAGCGGCAGGACCAAGCTGGAGACAGCAGAACAGTTTGAAGTGTGTGCCAAGGTTTGTAAAAAACATGAGGTCTCGGCCCTTGTCATCATCGGTGGGGACGACTCCAACACCAATGCTGCAGTGCTAGCAGAGTACTTCAAGGAAAAAGGGCACGGTATCCAAGTAATCGGATGTCCCAAGACAATTGATGGGGACCTGAAAAATGAGTCCATCGAGATCTCCTTTGGTTTCGACACTGCAACCAAGACCTACAGCGAGCTGATCGGCAACATCGAGCGTGATGCCAACAGTGCCAAGAAATACTGGCACTTCATCAAGCTCATGGGCCGCAGTGCAAGCCACATCGCTTTAGAGTGTGCCTTGGAGACCCAGCCCAACATCTGCCTCATCAGTGAAGAGGTTGAGGCAAACAAGCAGTCTCTAACCAGCATAGTGAACTCCATAGCCCTTGCTGTTGCAGCCAGGGCCGAGGACAAGAATAACTTTGGTGTGGTGCTCATCCCTGAAGGACTTGTTGAGTTCATCCCCGAGATCAAGTATCTCATTGAGGAGATCAATAACCTTCTTGCCAAGGATATCGTAGCCTTCTCAGCTTGTAACGACAGCTCGGAACGAATCAATTTTGTCTCGGAAAGACTCTCCCAAGCGAGTTGCAATGTATTCTCCATCCTACCCAAGGCTATCAAGAAACAACTTTTGATGGACCGCGATCCCCACGGCAACGTACAGGTTTCCAGAATTGAGACCGACAAGCTGCTTGCCTCGATGGTTGAGGCCCAACTTAAGAAAATGAAGAGTGAAGGCACCTACACTGGAACCTTCAGCACCATGACACACTTCTTCGGCTATGAGGGCAGATGTGCATTCCCCACCAACTTTGATGCTGACTACTGCTACAGCCTCGGCTTTAATGCATTTATGCTCATCGGAGGGGGACTGACCGGATACATCTCCTCGGTGACCAACCTCTCCAAGCCTGCAACCGAATGGAAGGCAGGGGGAATTCCCATCACCATGATGATGAACCTCGAGCAGCGCCACGGTTCTATGAAGCCTGTCATCAAGAAGGCTCTTGTTGAACTTGATGGAGCCCCTTTCAAGTATTTCACAGAACATCGTGACAGGTGGGCACGAGAGACCTGCTTTGTCTATCCTGGGGCTGTGCAGTACTTCGGACCTGCCGAAGTTTGTGACCAGACAACTCGCACCTTGGCACTCGAGCAGGGCGAATAATCATATCTGTTTAGCTTACTGAACAGATCAGATCAGTTTTAGATGAGGGCTATCGCTTGTGCGATAGCCCTTTTGCATGTTTACCCATTAAAACAGAACAGTTCTAAAATCCCATATGCGTCAAAGCTAATAGCTCTGTTGGATAAGAGAACTACCATGCAGTAGAGTTTCTTCTAACACCTCACCCATTTCCTTTAAAACAAAAGGCTGTTTTCAGTTCTAGCAGTGATGAGTTCTTTCATACCTGGTAGTGTAGTGGTATAATCACTACATGTTGAAACCCGAAGAATCACAGAAAATAGAAGAGTTCGTTAGGATGATGGAAGACCTTGACGCAGAGACCCGCCAAGAAGCCATTAAGGAAACAAACGACAAACTAGAGAAGTTGGAAAAAGTGCAAAGTGCACCGCTTAGAATCCCTGTTTCTCGTAAAGCTCTTGTCAAGAAAGCGAAAACTGATATTTCTGACTTCTTCTGTCCACACTGTGGATCGCATGAGATTGCCAGGAATGGTAGCTCCAGAGGCATTGTCAGGCTTGTTTGCAAAGATTGCAAGAAAAGCTTTGGCGCCAACTATGGCAATGTCACCTATAAAAGCAACTGTTCTGAAGCAAAATGGGACAAGTATCTGGAGGGTATGGTCTGTTCAGATACCCTGCAGCAGCTCGCTGATAAATGTGATATCAGTCTCGCCACTGCCCATAACTGGCGTATCAAGACATATAGGACGATAATGCAGGCAGAGGAAACCATTCCCCTCAAAGGAATAATCCAATCAGATGAATGCTATGCATCTGCTAGTTTCAAGGGTAACAAAAAAGCAGTACTGAATCTCAAAAACAGGAATCCGAAGCCTAAGAATTTCCCGAATCCTGACTATCAGACATACAGTTTTGAAGGTCATCCCAGAGAACGTGGAGGCCAAGATACAAAAAGGGGGCTGAGCAAGGAAAAAATTTGCATCCCTACTGCAATCGATGAAACAGGGAGTTGCATTGCCCGTCCAATGGGAAGAGGTAATGTCAAAGCATCATATCTTGAGGTGTTTTTCAAGGATCACCTGGATGATGATATCATTCTTGTGACCGACAAAAGCAAATCAGGAAAATCATATGCTAAAACAAATAAGATATCCCATGTGGCTCTTGACAGCAAGAAAGAGTCACGATATGGAACCTATAACCTCCAGACAATAAACAATTTCCACTCCTTGTTTGATGAAATTTCTTCCTCAAGGAGAAGCTTTGCAACCAAATACATTGAGGAATATCTTGCCTGGATTTCCTGGCAAGCTAGGATGAAAGGACTGACTGTACAGGAAAAAGTATCTGCTTTGAAAGCATTGGCACCAGCCAGAGGAAAAACTGTCTTGGTCAAGGATATCATAAAGAAGGAATTCCCTGCTGAATTGAGAACCTAGAAGCAGAATTCTATCAAACAAGATGACAGTTCACTGCAAGGACTGAAAAGAGCCAAATATAAGTAGATTGGAATCTATCAAAGAGGAAGATCCTTAGACATGTTCACAG
>CAYSIH010000072.1:0-8071 GCA_964431005.1 uncultured Sphaerochaeta sp.
TGCAGACCACAAGGCGCTTCGATGCCCTAAAGGTCTGGATGGCATTCCTTACCCGAGGCAGGGATGAGTATGCTCACATCATTGATACCTGCATTGAAAATGCGGCCTATCTTTATCAGCGGCTTAAGGCTAACCCTTTGTTTGAGGTTGCCATCGAGCCTGAGATAAGTTCTGTGGTGTTTAGGTTGCAAAATACCGATGAAGTAAACAAAAGGGTGCGGCGCCTCTTACTACACCAAAACGGTGTGGTGATAGGACAGACTGTCTATGAGAGTAAGACATTTCTCAAGTTCACTTTGCTCAATCCCCTGCTTGATCATCAGAAGCTTGATGCGTTGTTGCACCTGATCGAGGACCTGGGTAAGCAGGCTGACGCGCACTAGATGTGAGGGCCTTTTGTCCATTCATACTATGTGAGCAATCCTAGTACAGCACGGCTGTACAGAAAATAGCGAACCTAGCATACAGGTGAGAATTCGTATAAGACTCATCGTATCACTGCATCAGAACAGTCTTCTAAAGCTTAGGAGGCTGTTCTGCTGTTTTTAGGTTGGCGAGATTTCTAAAGGTGTCCATGAAGTTTTCGTGCACAACAGTTGTAGGATCGAAACGGAACAGCTTGAAGGTTATCTGCACGCAGAAACCTATGATCACAGCCGCCAGGATCGTCCCTATGCCAAAAGATCCTCCCAACAGTGCTCCTATGACTACCACAAGGATTTCCAGACCACTGCGGCAAGTTCCAACTGAGAGTTTGGTCTTTTTCGTAAGCACGACCATAAGACTGTCGCGCGGTCCTGCCCCAAAGCCTGAGGATATGTAGTAGACGGTTGCAATGGCAATGACAAAAAGGCCGACCACCATCTGCAAGAGACCAAAGTAGAAATTGGTGAGAGTTGGAAAGAGATCCAGGCCCAGCAGGAGGTTCATGAACAGGCCGATGAAGACCATGTTGCACAGGGTTCCCAATCCAAGCTTCTCTCCTGCCATCATGGAGATGATACAGAGGACCAATCCCACAAGGATGGAGATAGTCCCTATCTGAATGCCAAATACGGATGAAAGCCCTGCATGAAAAACCTCCCATGAGGCATAGCCGATGTTGGCTTTCATGGTGAGCACGATCCCTACTGCATAGAGAAACAACCCGAGAAACAGCCGGAGCAACCTGAGCATAAACTTATTCATCTGAAAACACCCTCTTTCTGTTGCTACCATACCCAAATTGGAAGGGATAATCCAGTCCTCGATTATCGTAACCAAAAGCCTCTGGTACATTTTTCTGTGGTAGAATACCAGAACAGGAGGCATTCCATGCCATTTCTACTCTTCCAAGGTGATATTTCCCTTTTCAAAGTCGATGCTATCGTCAATGCTGCAAACAGTAATTTAAAGATGGGAGGCGGGGTCTGCGGTGCCATCTTCAAGGGTGCTGGCGTAGCATCCATGCAGCAGGCTTGTGAAGACCTCTCTCCTGTTAAAACCGGTAATGTTGCTATTACTGGTGCTTTTAACCTTCCCAGCAAGCATGTCATCCACGCAGTGGGGCCTGTATGGGAAGGGGGCAAGAGACAGGAAGAACAATTGCTTATCTCCTGTTATCAGAAAGCCCTTGCCCTGGCACAGGAGAAAGGGCTAAAATCCATCGCCTTTCCCCTGATATCTGCAGGCATCTACGGGTATCCAAAAGACCAGGCTTATGCGATAGCGGTCTCTACCATCCTCGCCTTTCTTGAAAGGCATGAGCTAACGGTATACTTGGTTCTTTTTGAAGAGAAATTCTTCGCAGATGCCCAACAACGCATAAGCAACCTTGGACAGTATGTACAGAAAAACCTATCTGAAACAGACCCAGAGATACTGTTCAGCATGAATGAGTGCAAATCCTACGTATTCGAACCACTTGACGCCATGCTCACAGAGGTTGAGCAGTCCTTTTCCCAAAGCCTGATGCATCTCATCAGGGAGGGTGGCCTTGATGAGGTAGCGGTATATAAGGGAGCGAACATCGACCGCAGGCACTTCTCAAAAATCCGGAGCAATGATGACTACCAACCTACAAAGAGGACAGTCATTGCCTTTGCAATCTCACTCAAACTCACGGGCCGAGAGACCCGTGAACTTCTCAAGAAAGCAGGCTTTTCCCTCAGTCACAGCTATGTCTTTGATATCATCATCGAGTATTTCATCGAAAATAAGCTATACGACATCCACACGATCAACGAGGCGCTGTTCACGTACGAACAACCACTATTGGGTGCTTAAAATGTCACCTTCCAAGTGACCACTACCTTCCAATTCCTTCCTATACTGCACCTATAAGCAGGAGGACGATATGGGAAACAAAGATGCTGAACTGGTTTTCATCCTTGATAAGAGTGGTTCGATGCTGAGTCTTGAAAAGGATACCATCGGAGGCTTCAACTCTCTGTTGAAGAAACAAAAATCTGAGGATGGTGTGGCAAGGGTAACCACTGTCCTGTTTGACCACCGCTATACCCTATTGCATGAGAGGCTTCCCCTCAAGGAGGTACAGCCTCTCACGAACAAAGAGTATGAACCTGAAGGGACAACGGCCCTGCTGGATGCTGTGGGCAGGACAATCGATTCTCTTTTGGAAAACCTGATTGGCATCCCAAAAGAGGCGTATCCCTCAGTCATGGTTGTCATCATCACAGACGGGGAGGAGAATGCAAGCAAGGACTACACCCTCGAAAGGATTCGCAAGCGCATTGAGTTTTGCAAGGAGAGCGAAGGCTGGGAGTTCCTTTATCTGGGGGCCAATGTCGATGCCTTTACAGCCGCGGGAAATATCGGCATTGGAAGAGGCAAGACTGCATCCTACCATGCTGATGCCCAAGGAATCGGGATAAATTTTGAAGTCCTAGACAGTGCCATGAGCCAGTTGCGTTGTTGCAATATTGTCTCCGAAAACTGGAAGGATGGAATCGATGAGGATTTCAAGAAACGGGACAAGAAATCTTGAGAGCATAGGAACTCAAAAGTGATGCAGGGGGATATAGTCCTCCTGCATCACTTCTGTTATGTGTTGGCTCTCTATATTCTCTACCTTCTACAGTACAAAATACCCTATGCCCTCATGGTCATACTTCTTCTCAACCAAGGCAATGGCCTGTTCTATCCTAGAGAGCATCTCTTCTTGGCAGTAGATAAGCAGGATGAAGTTCTCTTCAGGCCACACATCGTCCCCTAGCTTGGGGTTCGTACTGCCCATTCCATGAGCTGTGGGGATGATGGTGTATTTCATTGGCACCTCATAGTGCGCAAGTGCATCAAGAAGATCTTCCTGGATGGCTTGGGCTGCAATTATCTCTACCCTTTTCATACTTGTTCTCCTTCTGCAAATGATTCGATACTCTCCACATCACGCTTTTGCTTTCCCCTGTTAAAGAGGGCATACAGCACTGGGGTGAAGAATATGGTCATAAGCGTACTGATGGCCATCCCTCCCACAATAGTCTGACCCAGTGGCTGGATCTGTTCTGCTCCTATGCCTCCAAAAAAGGCTAAGGGGATCATCCCAAAGATTGTGGTGAGGCTTGTCATAAGAATAGGCTTCAGGCGGTTACTCCCTGCTTCAATACAGGCACTTCTAAGGTCCATGCCTCGCTTGCGCAGCAAATTGATATAATCAACCAGGACAATTCCGTTGTTGACCACGATACCAGCAAGCACTACGACTCCTATGGCAGAGATGAGACTGAAGGTCTCCCCGGTTATCAGGTAGATGCCTACCACACCAACAGCCATCAGGGGGATGGACAGAAGGATGATGAAGGGATTCTTGAAGGACTCGAACAAGCTGGCCATAACCCCAAAGACAAGGATGATCGCCAAAATCAAAATAATCGTCATAAGGCGGAACATCGCACTCATATCAGCAAAGTCCCCTCCAAACTCGATATAGACCTCATCACTTAGCACTAGGTTCTCATCGATGAGGGCCTTGATATCCTTCTCGACTGCAGAGGAAGCATAACCATCAGCAAGACCACCAATTACATGCACTGCTCGGATCTCGTCTTCACGGTTGATGGAGACTGGACCGGTCGAACGCTTTACCGTTGCAAAGTTGGCAAGGGAAATTTTCTGCCCAAATGCATTCTGTACAAATATTCTCTCCAGGTCCATCTCATGCGACCGGTCTTTTTCAGCGAGCATGACCGTAACGTTGGTGTCTGTTCCATTGGCCTTGAGCTGGGTAGCAGTAATACCATTAAAGCTATTACTAATTTCAGAGGCGATGCCCTGCATAGTAAGCCCATAAGAGTAGGCTCTTTCTCGGTCAATCTCTATTTCAAGCTGGGGAAGCCCTTTGCTGAAGTCAGTCCTTGGCTCAGTAACACCAGGGAGGTTCTTCGCGATAAGGTCTCTAATATCTTCAGCAGTTGATGAAGCTAAACTCAAACTATCACTCTTGATGATGACATCAACAGGGTTTGGATTGCCTAATCCCATGGAGACAGTGGAAAAAGCAAACGAAGCTGCAGGATAATCATCAAAATAGGCGCGGAGCTTCTCTTGTACGACAAACATACCATCAACCTGTTCATCACCTTCAGGCAGGGAGATCTGCAGCGTACCGCTGTTTCCACCGCCACCACCAAAGATACCACCACCACCTACCGTTACAATAATATCCTTATAGCCCTGTATGTCGGTGCGGGCCTTCTTCTCGATATCCCTGAGGATACCTTCGGTAGACTCAAGCGTAGAGCCTTCAGGAAGGGTTACAGTCAGAGAGACAGAACTCTCTGCCATTGGAGGATAGAGGGTAGTAGGCATGGCAGTGAAAGCTTGTACGGTAATGACCATGATAAGGACAACCAGTAAAAGAGAGAGCCACTTGTAGTCGATGAGGACTGCCAAGACCCGCTTGTACCCTCTGTCGAGGGCTACGAATGCCGCTTCCATCTTATCATCTATAACTCTGAGGAATTTTATCCTCAAGGGTTTCTGCTTACGGGTATATACCTTCACATAGGAGGAGGTAAGAACAGGAATAAGGGTGATGGAGACCACTAGGGAAGCTATCAAAGAGATGATGATGGTAGCAGCCATTGGAGTAAGCATCTCACCGAGCATCTCCAAATTACTGCGTAACAGAACGATGGGGATAAAGACACATACTGTTGTCAATGTCGAAGCTGAGATGGCTACAACCATCTCCTTAGTACCTAAAAGTGCCGCTGTCTGTAGCTTGGAACCTCTTTCGCGGTAACGGAAGATATTTTCAAGCACAACAATGGAGGAGTCAACAGTCATGCCCAGGCCCAAGATCAGGCCAGATAGGGTCATAAGGTTAAGCGAATACCCCATGAAGAACATCACAAGAATGGTCACCAACATGGAGACAGGGATGGCAAGACCGATGATAAAGGTAGATTTGACACTACGCAGGAAGATGAAGAGAACCACCATGACCAACAGGATTCCATATGCAAGGGACTCGTAGACTGTTGAGATGGTCGATTCGATCATCTGTGTGGTATCGATGGTCACATAGATCCCTACACCCTTGGGCAGCTCAGCATTCAGTTCATCGATGACCTTGTAGATATCCTTTGCAACCTGCATGCTGTTTGCATCAGACTCTTTTGAGACGGAGAGGTAGACTCCACTTTTACCATTGATATACACCTTGGATGAGGCATCCTTGTAGGCATAGGAGACGTCTGCTATATCCTTGAGCTTCACCGATACGGTGGAGCTTACCGTCCCATTTGCATGGTATTTGGGAAAGGATGCAATGAGTACATCCTGGATATCCTCAAGGGAAGTGAACTGGGCATCAGTGCGCAACAGGTAGGAGACCCCACCTTCGGTAATATTACCCGCCCCTATCTGGTAGTTTTGGGGATTCAGGGCCATAGCCACCTGACTGAGGGTCACTGAGTAGGCCTCAAGCCTGTTCTGATCGACAGCCACTTGGATAAAGGAATCCTGGCCGCCGTTGATTATGGTGGAGGAGACTCCCCCAACACGTTCAAGCTTTGCTTGGATCTTCTCCTTTGCGATGGTCCTCAGTTCGTTGGCATCCTGGCCGTCCGCTCCAATGACAGCAATATTCATGATGGGCATCATGTTTGTGTTGAGCTTGAAGATGGTCGGACTTGATGCATCATCGGGAAAAAAGTCAGCATAGATGTTGAGGTTGTCGTTGATCGATTGACTTGCCTTGTCCAGGTCAGTGCCATAGTTGAACTGGAGCATCACCATACTGAATCCCTCAGCTGAGGTTGAGTTTATTGATTTGATGCCCCCTACATTAGAGACGGCTGCTTCCAGGTTTTTGGTCACCCGCTCTTCCATAGTCTCAGGACTTGCCCCTGTGTAGGAGGAGTAGATAACAACCATCGGAAGGTCCATTTCAGGAAACAATTCCACAGCAAGATTTGGAAAGACCACTATGGCCAAAACCGTCAGCAAAGTATAGAGGACGATTATGGTGGTAGGTCTGCGTACTACAGTATCTGTTAGACTCATATTCTTTACTCCACTATCCGGACACTGGTTCCATCGGTAAGGAGTGTCTGTCCTTGGGTGATCACCCGCTCTCCTTCAGTTAGACCTGAAAGCACCTCAGCCTTGTCATCAACAACAAGACCAAGCTGTATATACCTTTTTTCTGCTACAGCATCTTTGCTAACCACATAAACATACGCTTGGTTACCCTCATATAGGACGCTAGAGCGTACTATCACCATCACATCTTCCAACCTGCCGGTGAGGATGGTGACGGTGGGGAACATGCCACTCTTTATCAAGCGGTCGGAATCTTCCAACCTTATGCCAATCTCAAGTGTCCTGCTTGTCGGATTCAAAACCGGGCTGAGGCGCGTGACTTCCCCTGTGAACTCACGACCGGGGTATGCCTTGAAGGTCGCAACAGCCTCTGTTCCCATCTGTACACTACCAATATAGCGTTCAGCAATATCCATCTCCACTTCAAGGTCCTGCAACATCCCTATGCGGAAAAGGGGACCTTGGGAGGAGACCGAGGCCCCTTTGGCAAAATTCACAGCAAGAATGGTCCCAGAGACGGGAGCTTTTATCTCACTTTCCTTATAGACGACACCTGCCCTTGAGGGATCAATTCTTGCCAACAGCTTGTCCTTCTCCACCTTGTCGCCGACCTTGGCGTCAAGGTAGGTGATATCGCCCATCACTTCAGGATAGATATCCAGGGCCTTTGGGTCGATTACATTGCCATTGCCTCGTATGTAGTTTTGTAACGTAGAGCGCACGACAGGAGTTGCATTGACTGCAATGGCAACCTTTGCCCCTTTTTGAGAATCTTCTGTCAGTTCAGGATTCAATGCTCGTATATTGGCAAAAGGATTGAGGATTATGATAGCCGCTGCGGCCACTATGATTACTAACAGGACGACTAGGCCGACCTTTTTCTTTTTGTTTGTATGTTCACCCATGGCTGTTACAGCTCCTTACTAAGTGTATTCGTATCGATATTCAGGTCGTACATAAGGTCGACCAGAAGAGTTACATATTGGTACTGCAGACCAAGCATATTCTGCTTTGCCTTGAAAAGGTCCCCTTGGATCTTCTCAACTTCCAAATGCCCAGTATACCCCGCCTGGTACTGAGCCATGGTCATGTCAAAGACCTTCTCGGTAAGGCTAAGGTTAGCCTCTGCTACCCCGTACTGTTCGGTAATGGCACCTATATTGTTGATGCGCGCGATAAGGGCCTGCTCCAACTGCTGCTCTGTCTGGGTGCGGGTAATGAACAGCTTGTCGATGGCATCCTGCATCTTTGCAAGGGAGACTTGGGTCTGGGATCCTGCAATGTAGCCATCGAGGGGGATTGAGACTGTGATGGAGAATTGTGTGGAATCATTCCACTGATCAACTGGAAAGCCAGTAAAAGGGTTTTTCTGCTGGGGGTGTGCGTAGCTGATCCCATAGGAACTGCTCAAACTCAAACTCGGCATCAGGGCGGCCTTGCTCTGTAAGGCCTTGCTGTTCTGTAGCGCTTCCAAGTTGAGGTCCAACAGGGAGAGGTTGTAGTTCTGAGCAAGGAAGGCCTTGAG
>CAYSIH010000073.1:0-8037 GCA_964431005.1 uncultured Sphaerochaeta sp.
AGTCCACCCTTTCAAAGGACCTCATAGAGATGCTTACAAACAGTTTTTTGTAATCATTGCTGCTTTTGTTGGTTATCCTAGTGAAGACGACTATTTTACTCGGAATGGTGGGAAAGCATGAATATGAGCATACAGAAGCTACGTACAGGAATTAAGGCGGGGATAGGCCTCTGCCTTCTTCTTGCTCTGCTCGTCCTGCCTAGCTGTGGGGTGTACAGCAAAGCCCCACCGGTCAACCCTGAGGAGATCCCCCTCTGGTCAGGTCCCTTGGTACATGATGCCGATATGGAGAATGTCAGGATCTATATCAAGGCCAACCAACGCACCATCACGCTGAATATGGAAGACCTTGACGGCGATGTGCGCATTCTTCTTGCTGAGTATGAGACCAATATAGGTGAACGTGAAACTGGGAGTGAAGATTATCCTGAACTACTGTTTGTTGAAGAACTCTCGGTGAATGTTCAGGGCGGAAACTATGTGCTGATCATAGAGAAAACCAAACCCTAAAACAAAAACATGCCTGTGATACCACTATGATGGTACCATGATTTCCCTCTGACCTAAGGATTAAGGGTTATAGATACAAGGGTGTACAAACCTTCTGATACTTCAATCCAGACAAACGTACCATATCTCATCTCCTCTCCATACCTGAAAGGAACAGCGATACTCTCCTCGCGTCGGACAGCCTTCCCCAAGGAAAACTTCGTCTGGGGCAATAGAAGGGATAAATCCCGGTCAAAGGTACGGACAAAGGAAAACCTGACATCCTCAGAGACATACGTATCCACCCACTCCAGAGTGTAAGGCTCGCTAAGGGCCTTTGCTGTATAGGCCTCGCTGGAACCTTCCTTGGGTTCGGCCAACTGCCCTATCTGCAGATCTTGGCTCAATAGGGGCTCTTCATAGCTAAAGGCAAGCTGAGTGGAAAGCGGTAGCGCGGTTATAGGAACTGCTACCAGCAGGCAAAAGAGGACAAGACACAAACGGGTGTGTGTATTCATATCTATTTTGTAGACGATGAGCCTTGATTTGTCAAACATAATCACCCTATACGCATATTTCTTTCAACCATACGGCAGGGATATGCCAAAGCAGACAGCGATAGAGATATGCCTTCTTCGAGACAAAACAGAGCCAAGTCACCCTTGGTAAATGCCCGGCCGTGTATTACACTTGGTTTAGAGGGATACAATTATGATAGGATTTGTAATCATAGTAGCTATTGGCGCCATAGTATTTGCCTCGATCAATTATTACGGTGTAAAGAAAAAGGATGCAGGAACTGAAGCGATGCAACAGATTGCATCGGCCATCCAGGAGGGAGCGAAAGCTTTCCTCGTGCTCGAGTATTCAGTTATCATAAAAGTCGTCATCCTCATCGCCATCCTTCTTGGCTTTGTCGTATCCATCTCCAGCGCACTGGCCTTTGTGCTGGGAGCCACCATGAGTGCTACCGCCGGTTGGATAGGGATGAACATAGCGACGATCAGCAATGTACGCGTCTCCAATGAAGCCCGCCTCACAAAAAGCTTGGGGAAAACGCTGCGGGTAGCGTTCCGTGGTGGTTCGGTGATGGGCCTTTGTGTAGGGGGCTTTGCCCTCTTAGGACTTGCCATCGTCTATCTGGTGTTTGGTGTGATATTCAAGCAGGCAGACCCAAACAACCTTACCTTCCACACAAACTGGCTGGGCATTTCCGATATACCATTCACCATGACCGTAAGCGCCTATGCCCTCGGGTGTTCCATCATCGCGATGTTCAACCGCGTGGGAGGGGGAATCTTTACCAAAGCTGCCGACATGGGAGCTGACCTGGTAGGAAAGACTGAAGCGGGTATCCCTGAAGACGATCCAAGAAACCCTGCAACCATTGCCGATAACGTTGGTGACAACGTAGGGGATGTAGCGGGACTCGGATCCGACCTGTTGGAAAGTTATGTGGGTGCCCTTGTCTCGGCCATGATCTTGGCAGCTTATATCTATTTTTCCAATGGAGATATCCCCTCTTCCCTAGTCGCAAAGCTTATGTATGTACCTCTGCTCATTGCCGCTGTCGGTATCATATCATCGATGCTGGGTATTCTCTTCCTGCTGGTGAAGAAAGTCTCCTCCAATCCCCACAAGGAACTCAATGCAGCAACCTTTATGGGCGCCGCCCTGACGGTGCTCTCTTCCGCTCTGGTCTCCTACCTTGTGTTCAGGGGCGAAGACCTCTCCTCCACTCATTTTGTCATAGGCGCACTCTCACCTTGGGGATGTGCAACTCTAGGCATTGTAAGTGGCATCGTCATCGGAAGGATAGCTGAATACTACACCAGCTATGATTACAAACCTACACAAAGGATTGCAGCAAGCTCCCTGGAAGGGGCTGCCCTTACCATCACCGAAGGTATGAGTGTGGGCATGATCTCTGTCATCGCCCCTGTACTCGTGCTTGGCTTTGCTATTATAGCAGCGAACTTGCTTGCAGGGCTGTACGGAGTAGCTATGGCAGCCATCGGCATGCTCAGTTTTGTCACGGTGACTGTCTCCGTCGATACCTTCGGACCCATTGCCGACAATGCTGGGGGCATTAGCGAAATGGCCAAACTGCACCCCGATGTCCGTGGCATAACCGACAAGCTTGATGCGGTGGGCAACACCACAGCAGCTATAGGAAAAGGCTTTGCCATCGGGTCAGCTACCCTTGCAGCACTTTCGCTGTTCTCCTCCTACCTGTACGCCCAGGCAGGAGAAAACGTTGTCCATGGCTCGGCCATGATGCTCAATATGGTCAATCCCCTTACCCTAGTAGGGGCACTGGTCGGCGCTGCAATCCCCTATCTCTTCAGCGGCCTTCTTATCGAAGCGGTGGCAAACGCCGCAAGAAAGATGGTCCAGGAGGTTAGGCGCCAGTTCAAGGCAGACCCAGGAATAATCCTTGGTACCTCGCTGCCCGACTACAAGACCTGTATTAGCATAAGCAGCGCCGGTGCCTTATCTGAAATGAAAGTCCCTGCCCTCATCTCAGTGGCGACTCCTCTTGTGTGTGGGTTCCTCTTTGGTGCTGAGTTTGTCGGTGGTCTGCTTATAGGCACCACTCTATCTTCTGTCATGCTGGCCCTCTACACAGCCAATGCGGGGGGAGCTTGGGACAATGGCAAGAAGTATGTGGAGGATGGTCACTACGGCGGAAAGGGCTCCAATGCCCATAAGGCTGCTGTAGTAGGTGATACGGTAGGTGACCCCCTGAAAGATACCGTGGGTCCTTCGCTTGATATACTCATAAAGATTATGGCAATAGTCTCAGTGATATCCGTATCAATCTTTAGCAAATACAACCTGTTTTCACTTCTTTTGAAGTAACGAGGAGAAGCATATGTTGTACTATTATGTAGTATTTTCCCCTATTGAGGCGATGATAGCCTCCCAACTCGAACCTATGATGTTCGGATCCTATATGGCGAGAGGGTCAAAAAAAGGTTCTGCAGAGCGCCTGATGTTTGCAGAGATCAAAGGCGGCTTTGGAGAGTATTTTGATTGGGATTACGCAAAGAAAAAGTGTGTTTCCCGTCCAGACGGGACCTTGAAGCACTCCCTTTACCTATCGATCTATCGTGTAATCGAACACATTCCCCTTGAGCAGTACAAAAAGGTGTATCTCGTCACCAAGGATGGAAGCACCCTCGGCCTCTCTCAACAACCGTATAGGAGGCCGGACAATTGGATCGGTTACGGCCTGTATAAGGAGCACTGCCCAGTCCACCCCTTCATCGTAAGTTCCTTGGAACCAAAGGCCCTCGCTGACTACATCATCAACAATACTGAGAAGAAAATAACGGTACCGGCAATTATCTTCAACGATGTGAAGCACATCGACTTTGAGGAAAAGGAGAAGACCGGTAACATCGGTAGCATGTTCGAACGAGACCTTGATCATCTCATCGACTGCATCGATGAGGTAAAAAGCCATGAGGATAAGATTACCAAGACCATAGACCGCTCGTTTGACTCCAAATTTACCTACCAGATAGTCGATACCGGCTTCTATATAGCTAGAGGCAAAAGTATCCTCTTCTACCCCATGCCAAGCAGGGAGGCCCTAAAGGAGTTGGACTATGACTGGGGAAAGAGTGCAAACATCTTCTCCTGACCCGCTCAAGGTGATAGACCAACGGTGGTTCACGCGTTATCGGCTTTTCCCTTATAGCTTCTTTCCGATCTCTATCGCCTTAAGGAGACTCGCCTCACTGGCGATAAGCTTGCCTGCGATGTCAAAGGCGGTGCCATGGTCCACTGAAGTACGGATGACATCAAGGCCTACAGTTATATTCACCCCACTGTCAAATGCCAATATCTTCAAAGGTATATGGCCCTGGTCATGATACTGGGCAACAATAATGTCATAGGAGCCCTGAAGCCCTTTGAGAAATACCGTATCAGGGGGAATGGGACCCTGGACATCCATTCCTTTTTTTATGCTCTCCTGAATTGCAGGGATAATCTCGTTAATCTCCTCATCTCCGAATATCCCATTCTCTCCGGCATGGGGATTCAGGCCAGCTACCGCTATTTTAGGATTTTCGTACCCTACCTTGCGCAAGGTCTCATGTGCGAGGGATATGACCTCCTCGACCCGCGCCTTGGTGCAAAGGTCACACGCTTTTCTGAGTGATACATGCGTAGAGACGTGAATCACCTTAAGCTGATCACTCCAAAGCAGCATTGCATAGGAAGGGCCATGCGCAAAGGCACCGAAAATTTCCGTATGTCCGGCATAGTCATACCCTGCGAGGTGCAAAGCTTCCTTGTTCAGCGGCGCCGTTACCACTGATGTAATTGTTTTTGCCAAAGCGGCGTCTATGGCTGCTTTCACGCTGAGAAATGCAATCTTCCCTCCAAGTGCGCTCACCTTTCCCACGGTGATTTCTGAAAAATCACAAGGGAATGGATCAACGACGTTCACTACGTTCTTTTGAGGTTTTTCTCCTTCTTCCATCACGTGGAACGAAAAGCAATAGCCCAAAGCTTTGGTATAATGCTCCAGTACTGCAAGGGTCCCAAATAAGATCGCCTGATCCTGATACTCCGGATGGGCTTTGAGAGCCTTTAAGGTTATTTCGGGCCCAATCCCACAAGGATCGCCTACTGTGATGCCAAAATGTTTCATATGATCTCCTATTGTAAGGTGCTTTTCAAAAAACGGAGGGCAAAGAGGATCGCATCACTTTGCCCAAATCCCCCAGCCTTGGTAACGACCTTCATCCCCGCATGCGGACCACCGACAAGTTTGGTCAAAGGGATTCCAATGGCGATCTCTGTCAATATCTCAGTCATCTGGACCGACAGGCTCTCCATCAGACCCATGGCGGTATCTCCTCCTGTGACAACGACTCCTGAAATCTCGACTTCATCGATGAGAGCTTTACCTACTTCACTCATCAGGGAGCGGGTCTGTCTGGAAATCTCTTCATGGGAATACCCTTGGACAGCACCGCGTGAGATCGACGACTCATAGGAAGCGGAATCCAAAACCCCGGAGGAAACGACCAACAGGTCTTTTCCTTCCTTAAGTATGGTGATCGCTTGCCGAATATATGAGTCCAGCCTCTTTCTTTCCGACAGAATCTCTGAAACGGGAAGGACTACCGAGGCGACCCCTGCCTTCTGTGCATACCTCACTTGGGATGCGGTAACAGAGTTCAGTGATGCAATAAGGCCCAGTGAAGGTTTGGCTGGGGTTTCAAGCTCACAGAGATGGTCAGCAAGGGCGGCAGTCCCCACATACAGGACCTTGGCCTGTAAGGAGGTTGCCTTTTTTATGAGGATGCGCATATCCTCATCGGTTTCAGAATCGCAAACCACCACCCTGGCATGGGAAAAATCAAATGAACCCCTACGAATCTCTTCCAGGGAGATGCTTGAGACCGGCTCATCGTACACAGCAGTGAGCAAGGTCACCAGATTGTCTTCAAGGACCGGCTTGATCGGGTCATGGGCATGCTCTGTTTCCAGGATAGGGAGGCCGTTAAGATATTGTCGTCCGTTGAGGGTAGTCCTACCAAGGGAGGGCAGAGCAGGGGCAACCAATACCAGGGCACTGCCGTACAGGTCATCAAGGGCCTTTACCTCCGCTGCTATATTTCCACGGAGGGTGGAATCTATCTTTTTCATGACAAAGTCATAGGAATCCAAGCTGATATGGCCAAGAGCCTCACCAATCAGAGAGATCGCATCCTCTTCACCGCCATTCCTTGATTCGGTATCAACGACAAGACTCCCTCCTTGAGGTGCTTCGATATTCTTTTGGAATGTCACATAGGTTGCTTTGCCTTTTCTCTTAAGCTGGACACCAGTGTCATTCGCTCCGGTAAAATCATCGGCTACTATCAGATATTTACTCACCAGTGTACTCCTCTGTTTGCCTTATAGTACTATCTGAGCATTTGTTGTCAAGAGAAGTTCTTTCCCATTTCCCTACTTTACACAGCTCAAGGTTGCCCTTACTATGCAGGTATGAACACCGCCACAGCAAAAAAGCTCTCAAGCCTTTATACCCACTACACCGTAAGTATTCGTGACCCCCTATGGAAGGATATCCATCTCAGTGAGGAACTCAAGCGCATCTACCATACCCCACTGGTGCAGAAGCTGGGCAGGATCAAGCAGCTAGGGCCCACCTTCCACCTCTACCCGGGGGCAGTGCATACCCGCTTGGACCATAGCCTTGGGGTGTATCACATCAGCTATACCATCCTCACCAACCTGCTCAAGCAGGCCTTGAGCAGTGGGGAAGAGACGTTGTTGAGCGAAGAGGGGATGAGGACCTTTCTCTGTGCTGCCCTACTGCATGATATAGGGCACTTCCCTTTTGCCCACTCGTTGAAGGAGCTCCCCTTGCGCTCCCATGAGGCTATCGCAGCCTCCCTCATTGATGAGGACCGCCAACTGCATGATGCCATTGTAGAGAGCGGGTGCACCCCTTCACTTGTGGCAACCATAATAGATGAAAACCTTCCCAATACGGATAAGGAGATAGATTTCTACAGGAGCCTGCTCTCAGGTGCCCTTGATCCTGACAAGCTAGATTATCTTAATCGTGATGCCTTTTTCTGTGGTGTCCCCTACGGTATGCAGGATGTCTCCTACATAACCGATAAGCTGATGATTCATGCAGGAAAACCGGCACTTCCCCTCTCTGCTGCAGGATCGGTAGAACATCTCTTGTTCAGCAAATACCTGATGTACAAGAATGTCTACTGGCATAAGCGGGTACGCAGTGCAACTGCCATGATCAAAAAGGCCCTGCTCCTCTCCTTGGAGGAGGGCATCCTCACCCCAAGCGATCTCTACGTCCTTGATGACGAGCAGTTTTTCATGCTTCCGGATCAGAAGGATTACAAGCCTCTCTCCCTCTTCTCCCAGGTTAGGGACAACAACATGCTCAGTTGTCGCTATGAAGAGGACTTTGACGAAAACCGCCCCTTGGATAGGGGCGCATCCTCATTGCAAGAGCGCCTTAGCATTGAGCATAACCTCTGGCATACTCTCAAAACCGCGTATGGGTACAAAAGCTTGGAAAGTTACCAAGTGATTGTGGACATTCCTGAACCGATCAAGTTTGAATCCGACATCCCCCTCATACAGAAAGATGGATCAGCCATAGCTTTTGACAAAGCTGATACGGTTTTTTCACAAGATGTAGGAAAGGTCTTTACAAAAAACCTCAGAAAAACCAGAATCTTCACACCCTCCTATGTGACTCGCGAAGCACTCTTGGGGGCACTGGAGTCCTAAACCATGCATGAAGTTCCTGAAAAGCTCCCCTATATCAAGCTCATTGAAGGGGATATGCCCCCTTGGGTGATGCGTTTCATCAAACATACGGGCAAGGCTATAAACACCTACTCCATGATACGGGAGGGCGATAGAATCCTGCTCTCCGTATCGGGGGGCAAGGACTCACTCGCCCTCGCCTTGGCCCTCTCGCTGAGAAGAAAGTGGATGCCCATCGAGTATGAGTTGGAAGCCCTGATGATAAACTGGATAGAG
>CAYSIH010000074.1:0-8026 GCA_964431005.1 uncultured Sphaerochaeta sp.
ATCGTTGACTACTATGCAAATGACTGGGGCAAGCCTGAACTGGCCAAAGCCCAGGCAAAAAACTGGTATGACAGCGGTGTCTATTGTATCTTCAGTGCTGCCGGCGGAACAGGCAATGGAACCATCGCCCAGGCCAAAGAGTACAGGATGAAGGGCGAGAACGTATGGGCAATTGGCGTTGATAGCGACCAGTTCTCTGACGGTCTCTATACCGATACCAAGAGTGCTGTCCTTACCTCCATGCTCAAGCGTGTTGAGAACTCCTCTTTGAAGGTTCTCAAGGAAGCTGAAGACAAGACCTTTAAGGGTGGAGTTGTACAGATGGGTATGGTAGACGACGGTGTCGGCTACTCCACTGCAAACCCTGAGCTCTCCAAGGCTGTCATCGAACAGGTTGAGGCTGCAAAGGCTGATGTCATCGCTGGAAAGATCAAGCTGTACAAGACCTATAAGGACGCACTTGCAAATGGTGCTGCCCCTAAGGGCCTTTCCGCTCTTGATGACTAATTGTTATGAGGCCGGCAGGAATCTGCCGGCTCTCTTCCTGGTCATTGGAGACAGTGACCAGAGAGAGAGCTTGTAAGGAGCTGATGGTGAGTGAATATGCAATTGAGATGGTGGGCATCACCAAGACCTTTCCTGGGGTAATAGCCAACGACAAGGTGACTTTACAGGTTCGGGAAAACGAGATCCACGCTCTGCTTGGGGAAAATGGAGCGGGTAAGTCTACTCTGATGTCCATCTTGTTCGGCGCCTACACTTCTGATAGTGGAACCATCTCCATCCATGGAAAGCCGGTAGAGATAAAGAACCCCAATATTGCCACAGAACTGGGCATAGGGATGGTACACCAGCATTTCAAGTTGGTGCAGAACTATACTGTTACAGAGAATATTGTCCTAGGCATGGAGCCCACCAAGATGGGGGGGATCCTTGACCTGCCTGCGGCAAGCAAGCGTGTAGCCCTTCTTAGTGAAAAATACGGTCTTGCAGTGGACCCTTCCTCCATCATTGAGGATATAACAGTCGGACAGCAACAGCGTGTGGAGATACTCAAGACCCTCTACCGCAATGCAAACATCATCATATTTGACGAGCCTACCGCAGTGCTGACCCCTCAGGAGGTCGATGAGCTGATGGACATCCTGCGCCTGTTGCGCAAGGAAGGAAAGACCATCATCCTCATCACCCATAAGCTCAAGGAGATCAAGGAAGTTGCCGATCGTTGTACAGTCCTCAGAAGGGGCAAGTACATAGGGACTGTGGACGTCGCCCCTATCAGCGAGCAGGAACTTGCCGAGATGATGGTGGGCCGTGCGGTCAAGTTCGAGATCGACAAGCCGGAGATGCAGGCAAAAGGAGTTGTCCTTTCCCTGCAGGGTGTCAGTGTAAACAACGCTGCAGGGCTTGAGAAGGTCAAGGACCTTAGCCTGGATGTTTGCTCAGGGGAGATTGTCGGTATTGCCGGTGTCGATGGTAACGGCCAGACTGAATTGCTTGAAGCCATCATCGGCCTTGGCCCTGTCAGCAAAGGCTCAATCTTCCTTGATGGCGAGGATATTACCCGCCTCTCCATCCGTGCCCGTATCGAGCGTGGGTTGGGATACATCCCTGAAGACAGGCACAAGTATGGCCTTGTAGGAGAGTTCTCCATCTATGAGAACAGTGCATTGAAGAACTACTATCTAGAACTGTATAAGAACAAGTACGGCGTGTTGGATTTTTCCAAGATGCATGATGATGCTGAGGTCCTGATCAAGGAGTTTGATATACGTGCAGGAGAAGGGGCTCTTACTCCTGCCTCCTCCCTATCCGGAGGCAACCAGCAGAAGGTCATCGTAGCAAGGGAGATCGCCCTATCCCCAAAGGTGTTGGTTGTTGCCCAACCAACACGGGGCCTGGATGTGGGGGCCATCGAATACATACGCAAGCGCATCATAGAGGAGAGGGGAAAGGGCAGGGCAATCCTGCTGGTCTCCTTCGAGCTAGATGAAATTATGAATCTTTGTGACCGCATAGCCACCATAAGCAAGGGGAGTATCGTAGCAGTGAACAAGCAACATGAAGTGACAGAGAGGGAGATCGGCATGATGATGGCTGGCTCGAAGAAAGAGGAGGCCTTCAAATGATGCATGCAAAGAAAAAACAGAGCCTCCTGCAATCTGATGCGGCTGTCTCTGTCCTGGTAGTCCTTTTGGGTTTCTTGTGCGGGACGATCCTCATCGCACTGGTGGGAAAGAATCCCCTGAATATGTATAAGGCAATCTTGCAATCGTTATCCGGCTACAATGTGGACAACGGCAAGATGAATGTCCGCTATATTGGGGAGACGCTCAACTACTCGGTTCCCTTCATCCTTTGCGGGCTTTCCATGGCTTTTGCCAACCGAGTCGGTCTGTTCAACATCGGTGGTGAAGGTCAGTATATCATGGGGATGACCCTAGCGCAGACAATAGCACTGCTAGGACCGACCATCCCATACTTCCACTGGATGTTTGCAATCTTGGGAGCGGTGGTCATCGGAGCCATCTGGGGAGGGATCGTCGGAGTGCTCAAGGCCAAGTATGAGGTTTCAGAGGTTGTCTCCACCATCATGCTCAACTATATCGCCCTCTACCTTTCCAGGATCATCTGCTTGCAGCTTCCTGGGGCGACCACCTACAAGACAGCCAACTTTCCAGAGACAGCCCTGATAGGAAATAGCTTCTTTCAGAAGATAACCAATAACTCAATGTTGAACAACGGAATATTCATGATGATAATAGCTGTTGTGCTCTACTGGTTCATCATGGAGAAGACCAGCCTTGGTTTTGGTATGCGCGCCACAGGATTCAACAAGGAGGCATCCCGTGCCAGCGGTATTCCCGTAGTGAAGAGCATTGCCCTCTCCATGGCGATAGCTGGTGCTTTCGCCGGTCTTGCCGGTGGTATCGTTGCCCTCGGCTCCTTCAAGTACGGACGGGTGCTCTCGGGAATGGATAACTACGGTTTTGAAGGTATCGCAGTTGCCCTAGTGGGTAACTCCACAGCCTTGGGAACTATGCTTGCAGGCTTCCTCTTCGGAATGCTCAAAAATGCACAGGCTCTGATGCAGAGTAAGCAGATACCCAAGGAGATCACCTTTATCATCCAGGGTCTCATTGTCATTTTCATCGCCTTGCGTTCGGCCTTGAAACTCTATCAGGAGTACATGGACAAACGTACATTGCAGAAGGAGGTAGGTGTAAAATGAGTATGATACTTGGAATGTTCCCTTCAATACTTATGATAGTCGCTCCCATTCTCATCACTGCCATCGGTGGCATGATCTGTGAGAAGTCTGGAGTCGTCAATATAGCCCTCGAGGGCCTGATGGCCATCGGGGCATGTACTGCCGCCTCTGCTCACGTCCTGATGGAGAGTGCTGGTGTCCCTCACCAGATCTCGATCCTTCTTGCCCTTACCTCAGGAGCCTTTGCAGGTGGTGCCTTCTCGCTTATCCACGCTGTGGCGGCCATCAACCTCAACGCGGACCAGACCATCAGTGGAACTGGTATCAACCTGCTTGCCAGCGGGGTGACGATCTTTGCTTCTCAGATTCTTTTCTCCGCAGACCGTACCCGTGAGTTCAGGATGGGTATGCAGACTGATTTTTTGGGAATTTATCCCACAGCCTACATCGCCATTGGCGTGGTGATCCTTTCTTGGTTCATGCTGTATAAACTGCCCTTTGGGATGCATCTGCGCTCCTGTGGAGAGCACCCTAGTGCTGCTGAGAGTGTGGGCATCAACGTCAAGAGGATGCGCTACTTCGCAGTCCTCTCCAGCGGTGTTCTGGCAGGCCTTGCTGGCGGGTGTGTAGTTCTTACACAGACCATCCAGTACACTTCCAATACCATCAACGGACGAGGGTTTATCGCCCTTGCAGCGGTCTCCTTTGGCCGTTGGAAACCTCTTGGGGTATTGGGTGCGGCGTTCCTCTTCGGAGCTGCCCAGGCCTTTGCCATCATAGCGAACAACATCCCAGCCTTGCGTGTGTTGCCTACAGAGGTCTTCAATATCCTGCCCTACGTGACCACCTTGGTTGCCCTGGTATTGTTCAGTGGCAAGAACTTTGCCCCACGCGCAGCAGGAAAACCCTATGAGAAGGGCTCTTCCTGATGACTGCTCACAACAGGGCTAAGAAAGGCGAGATAGCCCCCATTGTCCTCGCCCCCGGTGATCCTTTGCGTGCCAAAATGGTTGCAGAAAAATTCCTTACCGAATCACGGCTTGTTACCGATGTACGCAATGTGCTTGGGTATACCGGCCTGTATAGGGGTAAGGAGGTGAGTGTCCTCGCTACCGGCATGGGAGGACCCTCGTGTGGAATCTACAGCTATGAACTTTATACCGAGTATGATGTGAAGGCCATCATCCGTATTGGCACCTGTGGAGGATTCCAGGATACTATTGCTGTAGGTGACCTTATCTTTGCCATGACAGCCAGCACTGACTCTGCATGGGCCCATCAATACAATCTGAAGGGGACACTCAGTCCCGCCTGTGATGCCCCCCTGTTGCTAAATGCAATAGAGCAAGCGAAAAGCTTGGCCTATGCCCATCATGCAGGGATGGTCTTTTCCAGTGACCTGTTCTCCTCCTACAACGCCTTAGGCGAAGATAGTTGGAAGGCTTGGGCACGTATGGGAGCCCTTGCCCAAGATATGGAGAGCTACGCCCTCTATAGCACAGCCGCATGGTGTGGTAAGCGCGCCCTTTCAATCCTTACAATGACAGACTGTTGTGTGACGAATACCGGTCTTGCCGATGAAAATAGAATGACAGCCCTCTACCCCATGGTTGAGGTGGCTCTAGCTACAGCTTGGGAGACAATATGACATTTTTGGAAGCGATGCAGGCCCGTTTTGCCTGCAAGCTCTACTCTGATACAAAGATAGCAGAAAAAGATATCCTCTCCATCTTGGAGTATGGGCGGCTTACGCCGACCTCCTTTGGTCTGGAGATGTGGTCTTTTCATGTGGTGGAGAATCAAGAGATGAGAAAGCAACTCTACCACGCCTGTTTTGACCAGACTTCGGTATTGAGTGCTCCCTTGAGCATCATAACCCTCTCCAGGCCCCCATCGTTCCTGCATCCCGATGGGGAAGCAGTCAAAGCTCGTGGCAGGCGCTTCCCTGGTGATCTCTCCCTCTTTGTTGAGGACTATCGCCCGTATTATGAGTTTTTGGTGGAAGAAGACCGTCTTGAATGCTGGTCACGGAGCCAAGGCTACCTCGCTGTAGCGAACATGATGACAGGGGCTGCAGAGCTGGGGATCCAGAGCTGCGCCATTGAAGGTTTTGATGAGGAGACGGTACTCTCCCTGCTTGGCATTGATAAGGAGCAGTGGATAGTCTCCATGGTCATTCCCTTCGGCTATCCTGCTGAAAGGGCACGACCTAAGATTCGTGCGAGCCTGGAGGAGCTGGTGGTGCGATACCGCTAACCTCAGGCTAAAGCAAGCAGTGCTTGGTCAACGAGTGACCAGAAATGGGTGGTGTCAGCCTTTTTGGCAACGAGGACACCACCTTCTTTACAATCCTCACCTCTCAGTGTTTTCCCGTAGGTATCCTCATCCAGAAGCTCCACTGAGACCTCATGTCTTTCGTAGGAGAACGGGGCGGGGTCTATCAGATAAGCAATGCAGAGGGGGTCATGCATGGCTGGATAGCCGACACCCTTTCTTTGGTAGTTGGCCATGTAAGTATCCATACAGTCACAAAAAAGTTTTGCACTCGCCCCCTTAAAGGTCTTGTACCGTGCCAAAGCTTCAGGTGAAAGGTTTACCTTTGTGGTGCAATCAAGGGGGAACATCACCAAGGGAGCACCGCTGGAGAAGACTATCTGAGCTGCTTCGGGGTCGGCATAGGTGTTGAACTCGGCTTCTTTTGTCACATTTCCCCCAACAAAGGAGCCTCCCATGAGAACAATCTCTTTGACGAGGCTTATGATCTGAGGTTCGGCCTGCATCGCAAGCGCTATGTCAGTCAGAGGCCCGACTGGGACTAGGGTTATCGCACCGGGATTTGCCATGATGGTATCGATGATGAAGCGGATGCCGCTTCCTTCTTGTACCTGTTGGTTTTTTCTTGGTTGAAAAATAGGTCCGTCGAGCCCACTAGGGCCATGGAAATCTCCTGCATGGACCCGATCTCTCTTCAAGGGGGTGGATGATCCTGCAAAGACAGGTGCCTTGATGCCCACCACCTCACAGACATTGAGGGTGTTCTCAAGAGTTTTGTCCAAACCCACATTACCTGCTAGTGCAACAAGACCTTCCAGATGAATGGAAGGGGATCCAGCGGCAAGGATGATGGCTACCGCATCATCAAGGCCAGTATCAACATTAAGGATGACTCTCTGCATTTATAGCTCCTTTTTAGTCTTGGGAAGCATGATGTTCAAAGCTACTGCTACTATTGTTGCAATGACTACTGGTGACTGGCCAAAGATTACCTGAAACCAATCTGGAAAGGTCGAGATGGCAGCAGAGGAGTCGGCGATACCGATTCCTAAGGCTGCAGCGAGTCCCACGATGGAAGTGTTGCGGTAGTTCATCTCTTCAGAAACAACCAGTTTCATTCCTGTCATGGCTATAGAGGCAAAAACTGAGATGGTTGCTCCTCCGAGCACGCACTGGGGTATGGTCGTCAGGATGGCTGAAAATTTGGGCACGAGCCCTGCAATCAGCAAAATCAAGGCAGCCAGGTCCAGTGTGATGCGGTTGATGACCTTGGTGGTGGTAACTATACCGACGTTCTGGCTGTACGTTGCGGTGGGAAGCCCCCCTATCAAAGAGCCTAGGAGGTTAGTGAAACCAAATCCTATGATACCGGCTCTCAGTTCGGTGGTGGTGGGTTCACGATTCATAGCGCCCACTGTGGTGGCGGTGAAATCCCCGATGGCCTGTATTGCATTGATGGCAAAGAGGATTCCCAGGGCAAAACAGGCTGAGATTTCAAACTTGATGCCAAAGTGCATGATAGTCGGAGCTTGGAAATATCCTGCTGACGCTATGGAGGAGAAGTCGACAATACCCAGAAACAGCGAGATGCAATAGCCGACTGTGATGCCTATCAGGATGGAAGCAAGCTTGAAGATGCCCTTGCCAAAGTGATTGAGAGTCGTAACTACCGTGAGGGTGATCAAGGCGATTATCCAGTTCTGGGCAGAGCCGAAGGTTGGGTTTCCCACCCCTCCTGCCATGTAGTTGATGGCGGTAGGGTAGAGTGAGAGCCCGATGGTAAACACTACTGTGCCTGTGATGAGGGGAGGGAAGAACTTACGTAGCTGTTTGACAAATATCCCCACAAGTATGGCTACCCCTCCTCCTACCAGCTGTGCACCGAAGATGGTGGCGATATCATAGCCGGCAGCAATTCCCTGCATGCTTGGAAGGTAGGCAAAGCTGACTCCTAAAATGACAGGGAGTCCTGATCCCAGATATTTTCCTATGGGGATGAGCTGCAGAAAAGTTGCCAATGAAGCGATAACCAGAGCCCCCTGAACCAGTATGATACTGTCTGCTGGTGAGAGGTTGGCTACCTTTGCTAGTATGAGAGCCGGCGTCACACAGCCAACTATCATGGCTACCACATGCTGGATCGCCAAAGGAAATGCACGTTTTAGGGAGGGAAATCCCTCCAACGTGAAAATGGTGGTTCTTTGTATAGGTTTCATGCGCTTTCCTTTCTGCAAATTTCTTAGATGGTAGCACAACGCGCAAGGCGTATAAAGGATATTCAAGAAAATAGCTTGAAAAATAGCTTGGAAGCAATATCTGACCTAGTCTATTGTGCTCTATCCTTTATGGGAAAACCTTTTTACGTTTGACCTTTCGAAAAGCGACACGTGTGGTACAATGCTTCTGGAGTATATAGGTGTCTTGAACTAGGCGAAATACAGTTCAGTAGCAGTGGTATAGCCACTACTACAACCATTATATAGAAGTGGGCCTTTCGCTGTTTTGAGTGGGTAGCATCATAAATTGATGGAAATATCTTAA
>CAYSIH010000075.1:0-7884 GCA_964431005.1 uncultured Sphaerochaeta sp.
ACTTTTTCGCTCAGGCCCAAGCTAGGCGGGGTGCTTTTTGACCTCGATGGGGTCCTCTGCGATACCGCCCATCTTCACTACAAGGCATGGAAAAAGGTCTGTGAGGAGAACCAGCTCCACTTTGACCGGCAGGTAAATAAAAGGCTGCTCGGAGTAAGCCGGGAAGCCTCCCTGCAGGTAATCCTTGACCACAACGAAGTCCAATGGCCTGAAGAGAAACGAAGGGGGGTCCTCAAGCAGAAGAATGATGCCTATGTCGCCTCCTTGGATACCATCACTCCACATGATCTGTTTCCAGGAGTCCTGGACCTTCTTGATGAACTACGCCTACATGGGATTAAGATCGCCCTTGCATCTGCAAGCAAGAATGCACGGACCGTATGCGAAAAGCTGGGGATCCTCGATCGCTTTGACGCCATTGCCGATATCACCAGCGTACAGAAGCCCAAGCCTGAAGCTGATATATTCCTCCTGGCAAGTGAGCAGATAGGGGTCTGGTATACCAACTGTGTTGGTGTGGAAGATGCTAAAGCCGGTATTGAGGCTATTAAGAGGGCCGGAATGAAGGCTGTGGGTATTGGAAGTGAAGGTGACCTTCCCGGTTCCGATCTGGTCCTTGGGAGCACACAGGAGCTGTCTTTGGATCTGTTGAAACAGGTTGTTGATGGTGCTGTAGAGCAATAAGGTGAGGAAGTGAGATTAGAAGAGATCCGATTCACGGGTTTTTAGGAGTAGCTATCGGTCTGCCCAATGTTGCTAGATTTGATCACATATAGTGTGCGCTTGGCACACAGTCTAATACGAAACGAGTTTCTTCCTGTATGATGTGGTATGCCAAGCTGTCCCTATATTGGATTAATCAGACCGTAGCGGTGCATTCAATATACAAATGAAATGATTATATCTTGCTTATGGTCTCCAAAAGCTGAACCAAATATATTGAAACCGCCGATATAATCAGCATCTTCCTTATTGCCAATCTTGAGGACCAATGGTTCTTCAGTATTGAGGTTCAGGTCATTAATAGTGACAGGGGAAATAATCGCGCCATTGATTGAAGTATGTTTCTGATTGATTTCCATGGTTACCAATTGACCATACTGGGTAACCCCGTCATCCCACCATGATGGGTTCAATTTACCTCTCCGGCTTCCAAAATCCCCTGGGCTACGCCAGGTGCAACACTCTGTCCCATTTATCCATATTGTAATATCCGATTTCCAATCCTCTTTATAATTTGGAGCTTCTGAACATATTTCCAAAGTAAGAATCAGTTCTTTAGGCATTTCTTGGTGATCTATGGGGTAGGAAAGCTTATATTCGACATACCCACTTGATGTCCAGAGTATCTTTGCATGTATCCTTTCGGGTAGGAAGAAATTGTTCGGCCTGTCTTCGTATCCAATTGATGAGTTTTCATCAGCCAGTCCACACGTCGGAGTTATCTTGCAATCCGTATAAGAACCTATCGGAATGGTAATATTGGAAACTTGATTAACGTTTGAAGCTTTTCCAGAGAGTTTGATATGCACATAATCATTTTTCCTGCTACAAATCTTCATGGACCCTCTTCGTCCTGGTTTTTGTTTTGTTTGGATGAGGTCAGCTTTCTCTAACTCTTTGACATGGAGAGCTGCACTTGAGGAGGGTATACCAAGCTTTTCAGCAATCTCTTTGACGTTGTAACTATGATAATACAAGAGTTTGAGAATCTTGATCCTATTGGGAGATGATAATGCATTCCCTACCCGACAAAGTTGTTCTTCGTTATCGGCTTCGACCATCAATACTTTAGCCACAGAACTCTCCTTATAAATTAGAGGATGTTTTAAAACAGTATATACGATTATATGCAATGTTAAAACATAATACTTGTTTTGTTCTTTGGGTGGTTAGAGTATTAAACCATAAAAATTAGTGTTATTACCTGATTTTGAGGGTAAAAACAGTTTAACCAACAATTTTATTGACTTTAACAGGGAGTATGATAAAGTAAACATGATATTAAACATAATTTATGGTTTAATATTAACGCTTATCAAAGGAGAAAGAAAATGAATGGTATGAAAAAAATCATGAGTTGTTTGTGTTTAGTCCTTTGCATTCTCTCCCCGGTATCTGCGGCTGGAAAAAAGGAAGCAGTCGCTGATAGCCAAGTGAATCTCTCATTTATGGGATGGGGCACAGATGCAGAAATCGCAACATACAAAACGTTGATAGAGAATTTTGAAAAAATGTATCCCAACGTAAAAGTTGAATACATTGTCGTTGCTGACAATGAATTCGATACGAAACTACAGACAATGATCGGTGCCAAAGAAGTTCCAGATGTATTTTATTGCCAAATCGATAAATTCATGAAATATACAGCAACAGGAAACCTCTTGGATATCACTAAGTTTGTAGAATCAAATGAAATTTTTGAAAAAGAGAATGTTTGGAACAGTATCATTGATTTGTATCGTTATGATGGAAAACAATTGGGAAAAGGCCCAATCTATGCTTTGCCAAAAGATGTGAGTGTGTTCCCTATTTTCTACAATGTAGACCTTTTCAAAGCAGCTGGAGTGACTCCTCCCACAATTGAAAACCCATGGGATTGGAATGACTATTTGCAAGCTGCAAAGAAACTCACATCCGGTAGTGGGAGCAACAAGGTCTATGGATCTGGTGCATATTCGCTTGAGTCAGTAGTTTGGTCAAATGGTGCTGATTTCGTAGATGCAGAAACATTAAGTAAGATCACTATCGATAGTCCCGCCTTTATAGAGGCTTTACAGTGGGCAAGCGATCTTCGTCTGGTCCACAAGGTTGTTCCAACTGTTGCAGAAAGCAATTCGTTAAGTGACTACGATAGATTCAAACAAGGTAATTTAGCAATGGTCGGAGCAGGGACCTGGAGCCTTGGTGATTTTTGGGCCAATTGCGATTTTGAATTTGATGTAATGAACTGGCCAGTGAGTCCAAAAACAGGAAAGAGTGAGATTTGGTTCGGTAGTGCTGGTCTCGCCATCTCTTCCCAAACCAAACACCCTGAAGAAGCGTCTAATCTAGCTGCGTATCTCTCCTTCTATGAAGATTCACAGCGAACGGCTTACCAGAAGGGACAAGCCATACCGATGTTCAAGAATATGGCGATTGAAGAGTTCGGTTCTTTGGATAAAGACCCGAAACATAAAGAAGTTCTCTTTGACATTCTGGAAAACCATGCCCGGGTTGCCACTCAGTCCAAAACTTTTACTCAAGACTGGTTCTCGGATTTCAACTCGAATGTTCCCGCCGTGTTCAATGGGGAAAAGAGTGCAGAGGAGTTTTGTAAGGGTATTAAACCATCCCTGCAAAAATTGCTTGATGAGAGTATAGAGTTAAGTAAAGAGTATTCATTATAAGGTAGTATTGTTCTTCTTATGCCTAGGGTATCCTAGGCATAAGAATATTTTAAGGAAGAGGAATTATGAAAAAGGTAAGTAAATTAAGGAAAGAAGAGGGAGTCGCAGGATTGCTAATGGTTTCCCCCTCGTTGCTCTATTTTTTTCTCTTCTTTTTGTTCCCATTTTGTATCTGTATTTATGCCGGATTTACTAATTGGAATATCCTGTCTCCAAATAGGATGTTCGTCGGTTTTAGAAATTATGAAAAAATCTTCAATGATCCTAAATTCTGGATCGCACTGAAAAATACTTTCTACATGCTTATTCCCATTCCGTTTTATTTGATGTTGGGGCTTATGTTTGCTTATGCGTGTCACAATAAGATACCTTGGGAACGTCTCTTTAGAGTTATTTATTATATACCGTACATCTCCTCAATTGTTGCCTTGGTATTGATATGGAAGTGGCTCTTTAATTCAGAATTTGGTGTCATTAATCATTTCTTGTCCTTTTTTGGGGTAGGGACAATTGATTGGCTACATGATCCTGTCTGGACAAAACGAATGATTGTAATAATGATTACCTGGAAGTTTATTGGCGTCATGTCCATCTACTATCTTGCGGTACTGAAAAGTGTGCCGAAATCATATTACGAAGCAGCTGATATTGACGGAGCCTCGAAGTTTCAGCAATTCATTAAAATTACATTTCCTCTTATTACTCCAACAACATTCTATCTGGTGATTGTGGGCATTATCGGCTCGTTACAAACTTTTGTGGAGGTGCAGTTGTTTGCTCCTGATGGTGGTAGAGGCTACGGTGTTGCTACGATCGTTTTGTATATTTGGCAAAAAGCATTTACATCAAGTCAGATGGGTTATGCCTGCGCAACTGCAACAATTTTTGGGTTGTTGATTTTAGTTCTGACAGTCTTTCAAATGTCTGTTTCCAAACGGTGGGTATACGATGGCGAATAACATGTTCAAGATGAAAAGATATACAGTAAGATACGGTGTCTGGCTTATTTTGCTGGTCGGAGCCGGTACAATGTTGCTGCCCTTCCTATGGATGGTATCCACATCCCTCAAGGAGGCAAATTTAGTCTATACAATTCCTCCGGAATGGATACCCAACCCTATCAATTGGAATAATTACAGAAGAGTTTGGACCGCTTCCAACTTGCTGACCGGTATTAAGAACAGTAGTATTATTTCAATCTCAGTGCTCTCTTTTTGTACCATATCATCATCGATGGCTGCGTTTGCTTTTTCAAAATTGCGTTTTCCAGGTAAAAATATTATATTTCTTATGTTGCTTTCTACCATTATGATCCCTTTTGTAGTACTTCTGGTACCTCAATTCATCATCTATTCGAGGATAAAATGGATTGATACCCTGCTCCCTTTGATTATTCCGGCCTCTTTAGGAAATGTAAATATGATATTTTTCTTGCGGCAGTACATGACAGGTTTGCCCAATGAGTTGCTTGATGCGGCAAAAATAGATGGGTGCAATTATTTTGGGATGTATTGGAGGATTTACCTTCCTTTGACAAAAACTGCCATAATCGCAAATACCATACTTCTCTTTATGGCTACTTGGAATGATTATTTTGGACCGATGGTATTCACACATAGCCAAAGCAAACAGACCGTACAGGTAGCAATTGCAATGATGAATTCTCATTATGCCCAACAAACTGACATTCCTCTGGTGATGACAGCTTCAATGATTGCCGTATTGCCGGTCTTGATTTTATTCATTGCCAGTCAGAAATACTTTGTAGACTCTTTTGCGATTACAGGAATAAAGGGCTGATGCATATGATGACTTACTCTAATCCCCTGTCCAATGACGGTCTTAGACCCGATCCTTTTGTTTTACGATTTAATGGCCGTTACTACTTGTACTGCACCCATCCTGAAATCATATGCTGGAGTTCTGAAAATCTGGTCGATTGGAAATTTGAGGGACCTGTCGTTTGCAGAAGTGAGACAGAGCCTTTAGTCCCTTTTGCGCCTGAGGTAATCTATCTCAATGGATTGTTTTACCTGTATACCTCCCCTTCAGGTAAGGGCCATTTTGTTTTCCAAAGCGACTCCCCCTTGGGTCCTTTTAAAAAAATCAGCACTAATCTACAGAGAAGCCTGGACGCCTCTCCCTTTTTGGATGATGATAATTCCTTATATCTCTATTGGGCTGATGATCGTGGAATCCTGGGTTGCAACATGCTTTCTCCAACTGAGCCGGGTGATACTGTTTTGGTGTGTGCGACCACAATGGGTTGGACGGAAGGACCTCAAGTCATAAAGGAAGATGGGGTGTACTACTTAACTTATTGTGGCAATCATTTCCTATCGAAAGGATATAGGGTCAATTGTGCAGTAAGCGCACATCCTTTGGGACCATTTGTCGATTTGAAAGCTAACCCTATTTTGGTCAAGACGGAAGGTAAGCATGTGGCATTGGGTCACTGTTCCACAGTGTGGGGCCCCGATCTTTTGCTGCGTTATGTTGTGTATCATAATCTGAATAAAGACCACAGTCGTGATTTCAATATTGACCCCATATTGTTTCATGATGAAAAGGTAATTCTTCTCGGCCCTTCCTTCTATGAACGTGAGGCCCCGCCCCTACCTCATTATTCTGCAAGTTCTTCAGATTTGCAGGATGCTTCCCTATGGAACATGAAGGCAGGGCGCTTTGGGCAAAGCAATCCTCTAGGAATTAATGTCTTGGATTCGCCTAATGTAATGAGTATCCGTACATTTGAATTGTCATGCTCTGTTGTGGAAATGCATGTAGCTGCTAATTCCCATCCATATGGCTTGGTGTTTGGTGATTTTCGCATCGAGATTCCTTCTGAAAATACCTATAAGCTCTTTCATCATGAAAAGGCTATAACCGATGGAAATCTCCCATTTGCATTGGTAGCCGATGTCCTGCACTCCTACGTTTTCCGTAGCGATACATTGCATCTCAAAATATATATTGATGGTCTGCTGTTATCCCAGTTGGACAATACGGATTCAAACAGAGGCTGTATTGGATACTATGCGTTGAAGGGTGACCTTGTAGTAGGGCATACACAGGTATCTTTGGGTACGACAATCACAGCTTTTGATTCTTTGTCGTACACACTTCCTGCCCATGTAGAGGGTAAGAAGGATTTTTATCTTGCTGTGCCTGCAACAGGCAGGTATATCCTGCACTCAAGTGTTAAAACTAAAACCCATGCCATGAAGGTTGTTCTTGATAATGAGCTTCGGCAATTGGAACCATTGGCCAGTGGGTATGATTTGTTTTTGAAAAAAGGTGTCCGAAAAATAACCGTTGACGATGGGAGCGATTATTCTGCAGAGACCATAGTTGTTCATAAAAGAATACAGGCCGGATACTATCAGAAAAACATCTCTCCTAAGGGCTCTTATGGTAAATATCTCCTAGGCAATGAAAATATGAGCAGCTTTGAATTGAAAGCTGAATTCAAAAGAAATCAAATGGGCAAGGATGGTGCGTTTGGGGTCATTTTCAGAACTACCAACAGTGCCGAAGGTGGCGAGGGAAAAGACAGGGTTTTGGGCATAAATTTTTTTATCGGGTATGGTTTTCACATTACGGCTACCAAATTTGTATTATCCAAACATAGATATGATTCCAATGTCTTGGTTCAGATCCCATCCGATCTGTATTTGAGTCAGGACATATCCGTGAGGATTACGGGAATTGGCCCTTATTTTGAAGTGTTTGTTAACGATTCATCCGATCCCATCATTGCCTATCATGATGAGGACCCGTTGTTATTTGGCCGATGTGGAATACGTTTCTCTTCGTGCTTGATTGATAGGGCTGCAATTGATATTACATGTTTGGATTAACTGTAACTGCATATTATGGAGGTATGTTATATGGTAAAAATTCCCAGAAGTGAGCATCCGAGACCCAATTTCCAACGGAAAAGTTGGCAATCATTGAATGGTCTTTGGGATTTCTCTTTCGATGCTCCTTTGTTCGATAAAAAAATCCTGGTTCCCTTTGTGTTTGAATCTTCGCTTTCCGGGATAGGTGAAACGGATTTTCACGATATAGTCTGGTATAAACGGACATTCTCAGTACCTGAGGTCTATAAAAACCAACGGACACTGCTGCATTTCGGTGCAGTAGATTACGGGTGCACTGTTATGGTAAATGGGAAAACCGTCTCTTTTCATGAGGGCGGACAGGTCTCGTTTACCGTAGATATTACCGGTGAGATTATGTTCGACAAAGAAAATGAAGTCATCCTCAGGGTTTTTGATCATCATGCGGATCTTGAACAGCCCAGGGGCAAGCAGTATTGGGAGGAAGAACCCAAAAGTATTTTCTATACACAATCTACCGGCATTTGGCAGAGTGTGTGGCTAGAGTTCGTACCGGCCTCATATGTTGAATCGGTTCGGATAACACCTCTCTTTGATGAGAAATCCGTGCAGTTTGAGTATGAACTGCAAGGAGATCCCAATCTGTACTTTGG
>CAYSIH010000076.1:0-7855 GCA_964431005.1 uncultured Sphaerochaeta sp.
GCGGAAGAGCCTGTCTTTTTGGCTGCCCTTCGGGTATAGAGGAACATAACCTCCTTGATGATGATGGATGCAATCGCAGCAACGACTGCCATCATGCCGGGTATCGGAAGGTTTTTGTAAGACCCTTTGAATATCTTCCCAAGCCCTTCGGCAAACAACACTATGCCAAGCGCCATGACGATACCTGAGACTAGGATGGATGCGACACACTCCAGTCTTTCATGACCATACTGGTGATGCTTGTCCGAATCTTTTGCAGCAGCAGAGACGCCCACTGTAACAATTACAGATCCTATAACATCACTGGCATTGTTTATGCCGTCGTTTATCATGGCTTGTGAGTGTGCAAAAATTCCTACGGCAAGTTTGCTCAGAGAAAGAAAGGCATTCATGAAGATGTTTGCCCTAGAGGTGTGCATCGCCAGCTTATGATTCTTTTCCAGATCCACCGTATCCCCTCCCTTGTAGGTCATTGAGCCTTTGCCCAGAGTAGATTTACCGTACTCGTTGGACATTGCTTTGTCAAGCAAAGGTCGGAACAGCAAGGAACTGCTTTGGTGGAATTCTCTTGTGTTTTATAGAATTCATGGTATATTGATTGAAGTGAGTGAGTACTCACTTACTCTTAAGATGAGGTAGTAATGCGAGAGCCGAAATTTACCAAAAAGACCTTTGACCACCTTCCAGAGGAAAAGCAACAGCTTATCCTTTCCACTGCAACCAGAGAGTTTGCCCAAAACGGGTATGAAAGGACAAACATCAACGTCATAGCAGAGAAGGCTGGCATCAGTGTAGGTTCGCTCTATAAGTATTTCACCTCCAAAGAGGACCTTTTCCTCATGACCGTGCATGAAGGGACTGCATTCCTTTCCAGGACTCTGGAGCCTATCATCGCTTCTAATCTGCCCGTACTGGATACATTGCGTAGCATCATCCATGCTATTCAGACCACAAGCCGGGAACATCAGGCCCTCATCAAGCTGTATAACGAGATGACCTCGGTAGGAAACAGCGCTCTGGCACAAAGGCTCTCGCATGAGGTGGAGAGCATCTCATCTGATGCGTATGTAACGCTTCTGCAAAAGGGCCAGGAGAGTGGAGAGGTCAGAAAGGATGTCGATCCCCAACTTGGAGCTTTCTTCGTGGACAACCTATTCATGTCCCTGCAGTTTTCGTATGTCAACGGGTATTACATCCAACGATTCAAGACCTATGCAGGGGAGAGTGTCCTTGAACAGGATACGAGAGTGGCCCAGGAGATGCTAAGGTTTATCCAGTCTGCACTGCTTGTATAACAGGAGGTTTCTATGAACAGATCTGCGTATCTTCTCTCCTATGATGTGGGAACGACAGGGGTAAAGACCTGCCTGTTCTCTGTAGGGGAGACTCTTGTTTTGGTTGCTTCTTCCCTGTGCGGCTATCCCTTGTATATCTCAGAAGGGGGTGGGGCTGAACAGAACCCCCTTGATTGGCTTGTAGCAATCGAGAAAAGCACCAACGAGGTGCTTGCTCAATCCAAGATTCCAGCCACGTCCATTGCAGGAATCTCCTTTTGTTCGCAGATGCAGGGCCTAGTTCTGGTTGACGAAAAGGGTGAGGCATTGCGCAATGCCTTCAGCTACCTTGACCAAAGGGCAACAAAGGAGCTGAAACAGGGTCTTGCCCATGGCTTTCAGATAGCTGGAGCCAATGCATTCAAGCTTCTGCAATCTTTAT
Organism: uncultured Sphaerochaeta sp.; assembly: GCA_964431005.1. Lineage (GTDB taxonomy): Bacteria > Spirochaetota > Spirochaetia > Sphaerochaetales > Sphaerochaetaceae > Sphaerochaeta. The sequence goes on from CAYSIH010000076.1 coordinate 1,717, forward strand.
CCATTACAGGAGCAGTAGCAGCGAGTGTGAAGGACCCTGTCTGGAAGTACCACTGGGTCCGTAACAACGAACCGGAAATATTTTCCCGTATTTACAAATGGCTTGATGTGAAGGAGTATCTGATAGAGCAGATGACCGGAGCATTTGTCATGACAGAGGACTCAGCCTTTGCAACCCTCCTGATGGATGTAAAGAAACGCAGATGGAGCCCTTCCATCTGTAAGATGCTCAAGGTGAACATCGAGCATCTTCCTAAGATTGTACTCTCTACCGACCAGGTGGGGTGTGTCACTGAACAAGCTGCCAAACGCTTGGGCCTCGCTGTAGGAACTCCTGTCTTCGGTGGAGGAGGGGACGCTGCTGTCATCGGACTTGGGGCTGGATCGACAAAGAGTGGTGATTGCCACATCTATATGGGCACCTCCGGGTGGGTCTCCACAGTGGTACCTAAAAGTATGGTAGACCCTGCCTCCAAGACAGCTGCCATCGTCAGTGCAGTACCTGGGATGTTCACCTACTTCTCCGAGCTGGAGACTGCAGGAAAATGCCTAGAATGGGTGCGCGACCATCTCGCCCTCGATGAGATTAACATCTATCTGGACAAGACCAAGGTAACCGACTCCCCTGAGGCGATAATTAAGAACCTATATGACTATCTGGATTCTGCCATTAGTACCATAGGACCCGGGAGTAACGGAGTTATCTTTACCCCTTGGCTGCATGGCAACCGCTGTCCTTTCGAAGACAGCAAAGCTAGGGGGATGTTTTTCAACATCGGCCTTGATACAGGCAAGACTGAGATGATCAGGGCAGTCACCGAAGGGGTCTGCTTTCATCTCCGTTGGTTCCTGGAAGTGCAGGAAAAACGGGTGAAGACCTCCCCGACACTTCGCTTTGTCGGAGGAGGAGCCCTTTCACCCGTCACTTGCCAGATACTCTCTGACATACTGGGACGACGCATCGAGACCATAGAGAGCCCACAGAATGTCGGGGCATTGGGTGCCTCCCTTGTTGCGGCCTTGGGTTTGGGATTCTTCAATTCTGCTTCTGAAGCAAGTTGTGCCATTCCCACAAACAGGACCTATGAGCCGGATAAGGATGCTAAAAAAATATACGACAAGAATTATGCCGTATTCAAAAGCTTGTACAAGAGCAATCGCAAGCACTTCTCAAAGCTCAACTAGCAATGGATAAGGAGAGATTCATGCATCCTACAGAACAGAAAAAAATGACAAGTAAGGAGAACTCTGCACAGATTATCAAGTTTGTACTCTTCTCCATCTCTGCTGGGGTCATACAGGTGATAGTATTCACCCTCATGTTGGAGCTGTTGCACATAGCCTACTGGGGCAGTTATCTTACAGCCCTTATCGCCAGCGTGATCTACAACTTCACTGTCAACCGCCGCTTTACCTTCAAAAGTGCAAACAACATCCCCCTGGCTATGATCCAGCTGGGGATCTACTATGCCATCTTCACTCCGTTATCGACATGGTGGGGTGCTGCCCTGGTGGGCATAGGATGGATTGAGTACATAGTTCTCGGACTTACGATGATAACCAACCTTGTCACTGAGTTTTGTGTCAACCGATTCATCATCTATCGAAACTCAATGAATACAAGAGATTCTCACATACAAGAAAAAACACCACAACCAATACTTTAGGAGGTCGTACATGAGTACCGGATTCGCCATTACACACTACCCTGATGCAGATAAGGTCACAGAGCAATTGGATGAGTTGATACAGCAACCCATACACAGCATTAAAAGGGATGCCTTGAAACAGTATGAAGAGGAATATTTTGAAAAGAAATGTAGCGCATCCAAGGCTATGATCACAGAAGCCAAAAACGCTATTCCAGGAGGGGTGCAGCACAACCTCGCTTTTAACCATCCCTTTCCCTTGGTGATTACCAAAGCCGAAGGGGCCTATCTTTATGACCTCGATGGGAACAAGTACTTTGACTTCCTGCAGGCAGGAGGCCCTACCGTCCTGGGGTCAAACCCCCCAGAGGTGCGCAAGAAGGTAATTGAGCTGCTTGAAAACTGTGGCCCTTCAACAGGGCTGTTCCACGAGTATGAGTACAAGCTGGCGAACAAGATTTGTGACAGCGTACCAAGTGTAGACAAGTTCAGGATGCTCAATTCAGGTTCAGAAGCCTGTATGGCCGCCATCAGGGTTGCACGTCTGGCTACCAAAAAGAAAAATATCATCAAGATGGGGGGAGCCTACCATGGCTGGAGCGACCAGCTTGCCTATGGGATACGGGTCCCCGGATCAAAAGGAACTCAGGCACACGGGGTGCCCGGGTACCTGTTCAGGCACACCCAGGAGTTCTTCCCCAACAGTATCCCTAGCCTGAAAAGACAGCTCAGGATGAACAGACTCAGGGGAGGCACTGCCGCAGTCTTTATCGAACCGGTAGGACCTGAGAGCGGGACCCGCCCCCTTTCCAAGGATTTCAATAAGCAGGTTGCAGAACTCTGTAAAGAGTACGGTGCCCTGTTGATATTTGATGAGGTGGTCACCGGCTTTAGAATCGGTATGTCAGGGGCACAAGGCTATTTTGATGTGAAGCCAGACCTCACCATCTTTGGCAAGGTCATCGCAGGTGGCTATCCAGGAGCTGGTGGCCTTGGAGGCAAGGATGAGTACATGCGCTACCTTGCTGCAGGGATCCAGACAGGTGATAAGATTCATCGGGCCTTGGTTGGTGGGACCATGGCAGCTACACCGCTTAGCTGTGTAGCAGGGTATTATACCTTAGAAGAGATAGAGAAGACCAAAGCTTGTGAGAAAGCAGGCGCTATGGGCGATCGCATGACAGCTGGACTGCAAAAACTCATAGAAGAGAAACACCTTCCCTTTGTTGCCTTCAACCAAGGCTCCATCTGTCACCTTGAGACGGTCGGCACCATGCACTTCTCCATCAACTGGAACAAGCCATGGAGTATCCCGGGTGTCATTAAAGAGACCTCGATTCGTAAGAAGGAGATGGAGTACATGGGAGCTGCCTATATGGCAGAGGGTCTGGTCACATTGGCAGGAAGCAGACTCTACACCAGTGCAGCCTATGATGAGGCGATGATAGACAAGGCCCTTGAGGCATTTGAGCGAGTATTCGACCAGGTCGCCGAGATCATGTAAAGGAGTCCATATGGAACTTGCACAGGCTAAGGCCGCGGTGATGGAATTAGGTAGGCAGTTGGTGAGCCTTAATCTTGTGGCGCGGACATGGGGAAATGTCAGTTGTAGGGTAGGAGAAGATCACTTTCTCATCACCCCCAGTGGGAAACCCTATGAACACCTCACTGAAGAACAGCTGGTCCTTGTGAGCCTTGAGGACCTGAGCTATCCCAAAGGGTTAAAACCCTCTTCAGAGAAAAAACTCCATAGGGAGGTCTATAAGCTGAAAGAATCGGTTGGGTGCGTGATCCATACCCACCAGGAGATGGCATCCCTAGCCGGGTTGCTTGGAAAGGATATCCCTGTCAGCAGGCAGGGGCAACCTTTGCTGGGGAAAACCATTTCCGTAGCCCAATACGGGCTACCGGGAACCAAGACGCTCGTGAAGAATGCAGGAAAGGCTATCGAAAACAACAATGCTTCAACTGTCTTGCTTGCCAACCATGGCGCCCTTTGCTTTGGCATTGATGAGAAAGAGACCCTAGCGATAGCAAAACAGCTGGAAGTGGAGTGCAGGGCCCACCTTGCGAAGCTGGTCCCTCTGTTTGGGGCAGAGGGTGGAGAAAAGGTGGAGACTCTTCCTGTAATGCTCGCTGAACATGAGGCAGATGCAAACCAAGCTCAAGAGCTAAAGCAAGCACAAACTATTACTCCTGAGAGAGTCAGAAAGATTGGTTCCTTGCTTGCAACAAGCGTAGGTGCACAAAGGATTGTCCTGTATCATACTTCGCCTGCAGTCCTTGAAATTAGCAGGAGGCTAACCAAGCTTCCCTCCTACCTTGATGATTTTGCACAGATAGCAGGAGCTAAGATCCCTGTTGTTATAATTGAGACTGATCCCGCAAGGTTTTCAAAGATAGGCGGGAAATGTAATGCACTCCTCATACGGGATATGGGTGCCCTCTGCTGGGCAACTACCCGATCTGATGCTGAAGCTGTTGCACTGATCTTGGAGAAGAACTGCAAGGCGGCTCTTCTCGCTCAAAAGGCCCCTCAGGTAAAGCCGCTCAGTTGGCTGGATACCCATCTTATGAGGTTTGTGTACCAGAAGAAGTATTCGAAGATTGCGCAGGGGGATGAGGCTTGATGTAGGAGGCGCATATAGCTTCGTCTCAAGGGCAGGGATTGTTTTCCCTTCTCGAACGAGAAAGCGCCACCCTTTTGGTCTCTTGTCAGCTCTTGAAAAAGATCAAATCTGGAATGCAGATTATAAATTGTTTTATGAGTGGTTTAGAGATCAGGAGGGTGCGGAAAACAAAGAAAAGCTCGAGAAGGGAAAAGCCTTTGTTGACCGACAGCTGGATGCTGTCAGACAAGCTATTTATACCTTTATTCCAAGTTTTTCCAATCTGTATTTTCATTGGACATCCCCACAAGGCTTGATGGTTACGAAAAAAGATTTTGGTGATTTTCGCATTGAACAGCTCTCTGGTGGTGAGCAATGCCTTCTTGCCATGGTTGGTGATTTGGCCCGAAAACTAGCTATAGCAAATCCTGAAAGAATCAATCCTTTGGAAGGGGATGGAGTTGTTTTTATCGATGAAGTAGATCTTCACCTGCATCCCACCTGGCAGTCCTCTATCCTAGAAAAGTTAAAAAAACCTTTCCTCATTGTCAGTTTATTATTTCTACCCATTCCTCATTCGTTTTATCACATGTTAGACCCTACCAAGTTTTTTCCTTGCAGGCTGACAATGGATCAATTCGTATCGCCCAAGGGAAAAACACGTATAGCAAAGATTCCGAGTCTATGTATCAAGAGTATATGGATTTGGACTCCATCCTCCCAGATGCTGTTGAGAAGAAAATCCAAGGAATATATGCCCTTATGGATATTGGTTAATCTGAAAAGGTCCCTATTGTTGTAGCATATCGTGTTGGCTCTCGTCTTATACGGGTGAGCAGGAAAGGTAATTATCACATTACATACGTATTCCATCAAGATAGAGTCGGTCAATTGAGTATGTATAAGTAACATATAATTGACAATCTATACGTATATGTGTATAGTGTCCTTACATGCTTTGGGAGTTCTCATATGCCAATGACAGGGAAAGAAATGGTTGCATACTATAAAAAGCATGGGTGGATTCAAATAAGGCAGACAGGAAGTCATGTCCTTATGTTTAAGGAAGGAAAAGGTTCCCAACCTATTCCTGTACATAGTGCTAAGGATCTTAAAAAGGGTTTAGAGGCAAAATTGCTTAAGGAGATTTGATGTGAAATATCATTTTAGAATACATCAAGATGAGAATGGTGGATACTGGGCTGAGGGGATTGAATTGCCACGTTGTGCGACTCAGGGTGACACCCTTGTAGAGCTTAAAGAGTATCTGCACGATGTATTGCATCTTTATTTGGATGAACCTCAAGGATCAAATGTAACTTTTCCTCTTCCAGATGAAGCAATTGAAGAAAGTGATTCTATCGTAGCTATCTCCGTCGATAGTAAGGTTGCAGTTTCCATTATGATGAAGAACTTCAGGCTACAGAAAAAACTTACACAAGAGCAAGCTCAGAAAAAAATTGGTTTGGCAAACCGAAACAGCTATGTAAGGCTGGAGAATACCGGGAACCCTACACTAGAGACCCTTGATAAAGTAGTGCAGGCTTTTCCAGATTTCCCCATTGATCGATGCTTTTCTGTCCGGGTCTAGGCACAGGTAGTCACGTCCCTCCTAGAAGGAGCTGTATCCAATCATACGCAAAAGGTGATTCACTCGAACTCCGTCACAAGTGAGAGCGCACTATACCTACCAAACCAGGTTTGGAGGTCACTGCCCTTGTGTTTCAAGGTGTGGTCGAAGAACGCCAGGACATAGCTTTGTTGGATCTCTGCGTTTTTCACAGGATCAAGGGTGCCCGTTTCTCCAAGGATTCTGGTGATCGGCATGTACATGTACAGCATGGAGAAATCCTGGTGTTTGCCTCCCTGGACTTGATAGATG
>CAYSIH010000077.1:0-7831 GCA_964431005.1 uncultured Sphaerochaeta sp.
AAGCCGTTCAATGACTTCCTCCGTTTCAACTACCTGCGCCAGATAGACATCAGGTGGCAGGACCACCTCATGGCCCTTGAGGATCTCAGAGATGCAGTGGGGCTACGCTCCTATGCACAGAAGAACCCCCTAGTCGAGTACAAGGTAGAGGGTTTTGAGATTTTCAATGAGATGCTGGAAGGTATCAAGCACTTTATCGCCGATACTCTGGTAAGGGTGCAGATCACCCAGGCGGAGGACAAGTACAGAAAGAAGAGTGCCGCCCATAGGATAGTCGAATCCCATGGTGCCCAAGGGGCCTTTGCCAATGCAGCACAGGGAGGGAGAACCCAAGGTGGTGGGGATGTCACGCCGGTAACCATCAGGCGCACCGCCCCCAAGGTGGGACGCAACGATCCCTGCCCTTGTGGAAGCGGCAAGAAGTACAAGAACTGTCATGGCAGGAATGCCTAGCATACACTCCTTGAAAATAAGCGATGCGAATGCGAGAGAGTACCAAGGAGCTCTATACGAGCTCCTTGGTACTCTCTCGTATTGTAAGGGATGTTGGTATGTACAGCTTCCTAGGAAGGGTGTAGAGCCCGCTTACCCTGTTTTTCAGGATATCCACTGCATTTTGGGCTATGAAGGGCATAGGGACATGGACCGTGGTCAACGGCGGGTCCAAAAACTTCACTGAGCTCTGGTCATTGAAACCCACCACACTGATGTCTGAGGGTACGAGTATCTTTTTCTGATGCAGCTTTGCCAGTACCCCAGTGGCTGTGGTGTCATTCGCACAGAAAAGTGCTGTAGGGCGGGGATCTGCCTTGATCAGGGTCGAAGCGAGAGCGTACCCCTCGTTATAGGAGAGACGCTCCCCTTCATAGATGAGACCCTCATCAAAGATGCCCTTCTCCTCCATGAACTCACTATAAGCAGCCTTTCTCATATCCCGGCCTTGGCCTCCGGTATCCCCGATGACATTCCCCCCCACATAGGCAATCCTGCGATGATTCAGGTCATACAGATGCTGAAGAGCCAGCTTGGTCCCCAGTTCGGTGTTGATCAGCAGCGAGTCAAATCTGGTGGCATCAGGGCAGGAGTCCAGAAAAACGATATACGGGGAAAAAGTGGCAATCTTCTCTACCTGCTTGAGGTTGAACCGTCCGATGGCGATGATGGCATCGATGGGAGTGTCCACAGAAGGGACAAAGTGTCCGTCCATGTTGATGAACTTGACGGTGTTGATGTTCTCCCTTGCAAGCTGCCTCTCCACTGTAGTCATCAGGTAGAGGTAGTAGGGATCCTCGATCAGGGCAGGATAGTCATACCATTCGACGATGGCAAAGGTAAGCTTCTTACCCGCTTTCCTTCTCTGCTTCCGTTGCTGCAGAGTAACGTACTCCAACTCTTTGGCTGCGACAAGGACACGCAGCTTGGTATCGTCTGAGACACTGAGGGTGTCATCATGGTTGAGGATTCTTGAGACTGTGGTGATCGAGACTTTAGCCTTCTCTGCAATATCCTTAATGGTAGCCACGTCTTCTCCTCTCTTTGTAGTAAAACTTTACCAACATACTAGCATATTTTCAGATAACTTAACATGGTTTATTACAAATCTAAGCAATAATAGCATAAATTCATTTCAATAGTAGGTTTATAGGGGGGTAATGCTGTTGTAAATTTTTAGTAAAATTTTAGTAAAATTTTGTTGACAGATGAATTTCCGTATCTTATGCTAAGGGTATCAGGCAGAAATACTGCCACACGAAAGGAGATTACGAGTATGAAAAAAAGTGTAATTATTCTCTTAGTGCTCTTGGCATTGATGACTCCGTTGTTCGCAGCGGGAGCAGGCGAAGCTAAAGAAGCCGGCCCCATCAAGATTTGGGCATGGGATCCAAACTTCAATATTTCCATCATGAACGAGGCTATCAGCCGCTATCAGGCAAAGCATCCTGAGGCTACCTTCGAAGTGGTGGAGCTTGCAAAGGCTGATGTGGAGCAGAAACTGCACACCAACTTGGCATCAAGGACAACCCAGGGTCTTCCTGATATCGTCCTTATCGAAGACTATAACGTGCAAAAGTATCTGACAAGCTACCCCGGGCAGTTTGCAGACCTCACCGATGCATTCAACTACAACGATTTTGTAGGGTACAAAGCCGACGTCATGAAGTTGGACGGCAAGTACTACGGTGTTCCTTTTGATTCTGGCGTATCAGGTTTTTTCTACCGCACGGACATGCTCAAGAAAGCTGGTTTTGAGCCCAAGGATCTTGAGAACATCACATGGAACCGTTTCGCTGACATAGCCAAAGAGTACAAGGCCAAGACCGGCCAGTATATGATCGCCAATGATAGAAGTGATGGCGGCCTGTTCAGAGTCATGCTGCAGAGTGCCGGTTCCTGGTATTTTGACAAGGACGGAAAACCTGCCCTAGTCAATAATGCAGCACTCAAGGAAGCTATGAAGCTCTACAAGCGCTTTGTATCTGAAGATATTGCCATGCCCACCAACGGATGGAACGAATGGGTAGGTGCTTTCAATGCTGGAAAGGTTCCTTCAGTTATTTCCGGTGTCTGGATCATAGGCTCGATCAAGGCAGGGACCGACCAGAGTGGTCTCTGGGCTGTAGCCCCCACACCACGGCTTGATCTTGCAAACTCCGTCAACGCATCCAACCTTGGAGGTTCTTCATGGTTCGTCCTGGAAAATGGTGCCAACCGTGACAAGGCCATTGATTTCATGAAGGAGATCTACGGTAGTGACAAGGCTTTCTACCAGACAATCCTGATGAACAACGGTGCCATCGGTTCCTACATGCCAGCCTTCAGTGGCGATGCCTTTAAGACCAAGGATGCTTTCTTCGGAAACAGGGCCATCTTCAGTGACCTGAGCCGTTGGGCATCCCTGATTCCTAGGGTCAATGTAGGACAGTATACCTATGAAGCTGATGCAGCGGTCATGGCTGTTATGGAAGATTTCTATACCAACAAGACCACCATTGATCAGGCTATCAAGGCAGCTGAAGCTCAGTTGACGAATGCTATTCAATAAGTATTGATCGAGGCTAAAAAGCAGGAGGTTTCTCCTCCTGCTTTTTTGCATGGGGACAACCACATGGCTACTGAAAAAAAACTTGATAGATCTGGCTGGTACTTCATACTTCCCGCCACAATCTTGCTTGCTATCTTTATCGTCTACCCTATTTTTTACTCATTCTATCTCTCATTCACTTCAACCAAAGGGATTGTAAGTCATTTTGTCGGGGTGAAAAACTATATTAGGATGTTCAACGACCCTATGTTTTTCCTTGCCCTGAAAAATACCTTCAGACTCCTCTTGCTGCAGGTGCCTATCATGCTGGTCCTGGCCATATCGTTTGCAGCGATCCTTAACAATAAGAAGGTCCGCTTCAGAGGTTTTTTCCGTACTGCACTTTTCCTGCCTTCGGTCACCTCCCTGATCGCCTACTCCATCCTGTTCAAGATGCTTTTCAGCTACGAGGGATTGGTCAACAACACTCTTTTGAAGTTCTCCATCATCGATGTGCCCCTACAGTGGATGAGTGTGCCCAAGCTGGCGACCTTTGTCCTGATCCTTGCCATGGTTTGGAGATGGACCGGCTACAATATGATCTTCTACCTCTCTGCCATGCAAAACATCTCAGACGACCTCTATGAGGCGGCTTCTATAGACGGCTCTTCCAAGGTACACAGCTTCTTTCACATAACCATTCCCCTGTTGAAGCCGATAATTCTGTTTACGACAGTGATGTCCACCATAGGGACGCTGCAGCTCTTTGATGAACCTATGAACCTCTCCCAGGGAGGGACTACAGCAAGCATGATTGGACCGGACAACTGCTTTCTCACCCTCAGCGTCTACATCTACAACATCTGTTTCAAATACACACCTAACTTTGGCTACGCAGCAACAGTCAGCTATGCCATCCTGATCATCATCGCACTACTGACCCTAATCCAGTTCAGGTTGAGCAGCGACAAGGATGAGAATGCACTAAAGAAACTAGAACGCGCAAATAGAAAATTGCACAAGGGAGGAGTACGATGAACATAAAGAAAGGGTTGGGTTCCTTCTTCTTATACCTATTTTTGTCCTTTTCGGCATTCTTGTCGATATTTCCCTTTTTCTGGATTGTGATAGGATCGACAAACAGTGCTGTGGACGTCCAGATGGGAAAACTTTCCTTTGGTGACCAGCTGGGCAATAACTTACAAAAGCTCTTCGGCAAGGCCGATATGGGTGGAGCCCTCTTCAATTCGGCTAAGGTAGCTGTCCTTACCGTGCTGCTCTCCCTGCTGGTTACCAGCATGGCCGCCTACGGATTTCAGATGTACAAGTCCAGGGCGAAGGAGAGGGCGTACTCACTGTTCCTCTTGACCATGATGATCCCCTTCGCCTCTTTGATGATCCCCCTCTTCCAGATCATCGTCGTCTTCCGTCTCTTGAACTCCCATATGGCCATTATCCTGGTCGGAAGCATCAGCGTCTTCATGATCTTCTTCTTCCGCCAGAGCTTTATGAACTACCAGACGGAGATCTTGCAAGCTGCCCGGGTCGATGGTGCTGGGGAGCTGCGCATCTTCTTCACCATATTCTTCCCAAGCATGAAGAGTACCTACGCAGCTGGTGCGATCTACGCCTTCATGACCAGCTGGAATGCGTACATCTGGCCTTTGATAGTATTACAGTCAAATGACAAGAGGACGTCTACCTTGCTCATATCTTCCCTATCCTCATCGTATACACCTGATTTTGGTGTGATCATGACCGGTATCGCTTTGGCGACGCTTCCTGTCATTGTAGTATTCTTCGCCTTCCAGAAGCAGTTCGTACAGGGCATGGTGGGCTCTGTAAAACAGTAAGAAGGAGCCATCATGCAGTTTCAACAATCACTCGATCCTACAATTTTCCAGGAGAACCGTCTTCCCGCCCGCTCCCTGTTCTCATCACAGAGCTCTGTAAGGGAGCTCTCCCTGGATGGGAGGTGGCACTTCTCCTATTTTGATAGCCCGCAACAGGCTACGCCCCTGTTCCTAAAGAGAGAACACCTGCCAAAGATGCAAAGCATTGAGGTTCCTTCGCACTGGACCCTACAGGGTTACGGGGTGCCACAGTACACCAATACGATCTATCCGTGGGATGGCCTTGATGCGATCCATCCCCCTCACATACCGGAGCAGAACCCCACCGGCTGTTATGCAAAGCTTATGTCCCTGACAGAAGAAGATCTTGAAAAAGACCTTATCATTCGCTTCGACGGAGTTGACTCTGCCCTCTACCTCTACGTGAATGGGGAGTATGTGGGGTACAAGGAGGATAGCTTCTCAGCCGGTGAGTTCCTCATCAATGACTATGTGAACGAAGGGGAAAACCTAATCTCGGCTATGGTGCTTCGCTACTCTACAGGCAGCTGGTTGGAAGACCAGGACTTCTGGCGCCTGCCGGGCATCTTTCGCTCGGTAAACCTTCTTGTCTGTGAAAAAGTACGAATTACCGACCTGTTTGTGAGGCCGACGATCAATTATGACCACACAAGAGGAGAAGTCTCTTTTGAAGTAACACCTTCACAAAACAAGGAGTATACCTACCGCCTCACCATCGATGGCCAAAAGAGATCCCATACAAACATATCTACCAATGCCAGTGAAAACGAAACGATAGGCATTACCATAACCAATCCCCTTCTTTGGAGTGCAGAGGTGCCCAACCTCTACCACTACACCCTTGAACTGAGGGTGAACGGGGCGACAGTGGACAGTGTCTCCTCTCACTTCGGCTTCAGAAAGATAGAGATCAGGGGAAGGACACTCTATCTCAATGGAAAGAGGCTTATCCTTAGGGGGGTGAACCGCCATGAGTTCGATCCCTATAGGGGAAGGGTCATAGACGAGGAGCTCATCAGAAAAGACCTGATGATGATGAAACAGAATAATATCAATGCTCTGAGGACCAGCCACTACCCCAACCACCCCTATGTCTATGAGGCGTGTGACCGCTTGGGCATATACTTGATGAATGAAGTCAACATGGAGACCCATGGGACGTGGATGGTTGCAGGGGTAGCAGAGGAAAAAAGCTACACCATCCCAAATGACAGGCCAGAGTGGAGGGATGCCGTTATGGACAGGGCCGTCGCAATGACCATGCGCGATAAGAACCACCCTTCCATCCTTTTCTACTCCTGTGGAAACGAAAGCTACGGAGGGCCTATCATCAACGAGATGGCCTCCTACTTCAGAAGCCTCAATGACAACCGCCTGGTGCACTATGAAGGGATCTTCCATGACAGACGCTACAACAACAGCAGTGACGTGGAGAGCCAGATGTATACAAAGGTGGAAGATGTCCAGGAATACCTGAAAACAGGTGATAAGCCATTCCTGTTGTGTGAGTATGCCCACGCGATGGGAAACAGTGTAGGCAACCTTGACGAGTATGTTGCCCTCGAAGATGAGGGTGAAGCGTATTGCGGGGGCTTCATCTGGGATTTTGTGGACCAGAGCCTCATCATCGACGGTAAAGAGAGGGCAGGTCTAGGTTTCAGCGGCCCAACTGATGGCTATTTCTGCATCAATGGTCTTGTAGACGGGCTGCGAAACCCTTCGGCAAAGTTACAGCAGGTAGCCTATTCCTACAGTCCCATTGCAATTGCTATACAAATAGATTTACAAGGAAACAGGCAAGAGATTGCCATACGAAACAAAAACCTGTTCACCTCTACAGATCAGTATGACTTCTTCTACTCCTACACCCTCGATGGCATTGAGATTGAAACTGGGACCTTGGATGTGAAAATGGGGCCTCTTGAGACTGAAGCCTACCCTATTCCTGCCTTGAAGCATGAGACACGACAAAAACAAGAAGAAATAAACAAGCAGGAAGGTGGAGAGTATCAGCTTATCGTGCGAGTAGCCCTAAGAGCTGACACTCCCTGGGCCAAGAAGGGCCATACGATTGTGAGTGTGGGCCATGTGATAGAGAGTTTAGGCAATAGGGAAAAAGATGATTCTGAGAAGAATCAGCTTAGAGCAAATAGTCCCCTCATCCGAGGCGACATGCATACAGGTCATCGGTATGGCAACTTCTCCTTTTTGATCCATCATCACTTTGGCGAACTTGTAGCTATCCAGCACAGGATGCTCAATATCTTACAAAGTGCGGTAAAACTTGAGTTTTGGAGGGCCCCGACAGACAACGATATAGGGGTCAATCCCCTGCTACCCTACATGGGGTGCAAGCTTGCCTCGCTGTATCAGGTGGCACAAGGGTTCCGAGTGGAAGATGATGTGTTCTATACAACGGTAAGGTGCGGGACCTACCAGGTGGAGGTCTCCTACAGGTTCATCGGCAATACGGTTATCATGGAGATAGAGCCTCCTAGGTTTGAAACCAATATTCCTTGCTTTGGCATATCCTTCTCCATCGGCAAGGCTTACCAGCATGTCTCTTACTATGGTAACGAGATGCTGGAAAGCTACCGGGACAGGATGGGCGGCAATGTCCTGCGCAGGGTAAGCTTCAATGCGTATGAAGACCAGAAGAGGTACCTGCATCCTCAGGAGTATGGCAATAGGATTGGAGTAAGAAGCCTTACCCTTCAGGACAGTAAGAACAAGGGTTTGACCATCACAGCCAACAGGGCTTTTGAGTGTTCAGTCCTCCCCTATAGCTGCCATGAGCTGGAGGAGGCTACCTATATCCATGACCTTCCCTCTACTGAGAAGCTCCATGTAAGGATCCTGGAAGGACAGAGCGGCGTCGGTGGTGATGACTCCTGGGGTGCTCCTATTCATGAGAAGTACCGGTATAGGGGGCCTA
>CAYSIH010000078.1:0-7563 GCA_964431005.1 uncultured Sphaerochaeta sp.
AATCTAGGATTACCTTGTAGTAGTGCTTTGGAACTGAGACCTCATTCTTGCCAATTGTCTTGTAGGGGCCGTCTGTGAGGATGGGACCGGTAACTACGTAAACTTCCCTTTCTGTATCTGCAAAGTTGCGTACAGTCGATTCTAGCGTACTCCAGATACCCCTGTTGAACTGAGGAGCCTGTGGGCTCATGTTGCTCATATAGAAAGAGTCACTCATTGCCTCTTCAGACCAAGTGAGGTCACCTGCAGGAATAAGGTGTCCACGGTCATATCCGCTGCCCTTATAATCGTTGAGTGTTGCAGATCCTGTAACAATGGAAGGGTCGGAGCGGAAATTGTCTTTTCTCTTAGACGTTCCATAGAGCTCCTCTTGCGTCAGATGATAAGCAACCCAGACCGGTTGTTCATGTTCTTCGTCATACAGCAGAGAAAATCCCGTATATCGCATGATAGGATCCCCATCGGGATTGGCTGGTATTTCCAGATCCTGAATGTAGGCGGCAGTTCCTCTCTGGTATGCGACTTCTGTCGGTGCAAAGATAAGGGTGACAACCCAAAGGACGACAAGGACACAGAGGAGTATGATGAGCCTCTTGCCCATCTTTCTTGCTTTTCCCACCTTTTTGGTACCAACACTGTTTTTTTTCTTTTTGCTTGTTGCCATACTCTTCTCCTCTAACATTCCGCCTAGTATAGCTGGCAAAAGGGATGAGGGGAACTCATTCCCTCTTCACAGAGTCCCTCTTGTTAGGGTATGGTATCCCTCAATGAAGATACTTATCCAACTTGGCCTATTGTTTGGCGTCTGTATTCTGGGAGATCTGATCTCCGCAGTGTTACCCTTTGCCTTTCCCGGCAGTGTGATAAGCATGCTGCTGATGCTCTTCTTATTGCTTTCGCGATGGATGAAAGAGTCGGCAATTGAAGAGAGTGCTAACTTCCTCCTCAAGAACATGACTTTTTTCTTTATCCCCTTTGGGGTTGGCATCCTACGCTATGCTGCACTTATCAAAAGTGTCTGGTGGCAACTATTGGTAGTCAACCTCATCTCCTTGCTGGCCTGTTTTGCCGCCAGTAGCTGGACTGTAGTCTTGATCACACGCCTACAGGGGCTTTGGAGGAGAAGACGCAATGCTTGAAGCACTCAATACCCCCATGTTTGGAATCGTGCTCTCTGTCCTGGCTTTTAGGATTGGCATGTGGGTAAATAAAAAGATAAAGCACCCTCTGGCCAATCCCCTGCTCATAGCAATGACCCTTATAGTGCTACTTTTGGTACTATTTGATATCCCCTTGGACATGTATGAAAAAGGATCGGCGGTCATCTCGCTCTTTCTTGCTCCGATTACCGCGGTCCTGGCTCTGACTATCTACCGTCAGAGGGCTCTGCTCAAAGACTCGCTTTTGCCTGTTTTGTTTGGGACCTTCGCCGGTTCTTTAGCCTCCCTATTCTCTATCCGCTGGTCAAGTAACCTGCTTGGACTTGACCAAATGGTCCTTGCCTCGCTGATGTCCAAGTCGGTCACCACTCCCATAGCCATTGCCATCACCGAACAGTTCGGAGGCATCCCAGCTCTGACTGTGGCTTCTACAGTGATATCAGGGACATTAGGAAACCTCTTGGCTCCCTTGCTTGCCAAAATGTTCTTCATAAAGGACCCGGTAGCCCATGGTGTAGGTATAGGCTCATGCAGCCATGCCCTTGGGACAAGCAAAGCCTTGGAGATAGGGGAAGTGGAAGGGGCTATGAGTAGTATCGCCATTAGCTTATCAGGAATTTTTACTGTCCTGCTCGCTCCGCTTTTTTTTCTGTAGGGTAAGGATGCGTTGCATCGGGACAAACCCCTCCCCCAAAGCCTGATAAGTCTCATGGACGATCATGAACGCCTTGGGATCCTCTTCATGCACTATTTGCATCAGGGTATTGATATGCTGATTGTGCACCACCGCCATCAACATTGGACGGTTCTGACCGGTAAATATACCCTTTCCATTGATCAGGGTGCCCCCATGATGGAGCTCGGCTATGATGCGCGCCCCTATTGCTTCATGGTTTTCACTGAAAATGTACGCAGTCTTTGCATATTTGGTACCCAAGCTCATCACCATGTAGTTTACCATCTGACCAGATAGGTAGAGCGTAATGACTGCAAAAAGTGCCCTTTCAAAACCAAACACCACAGCCCCTAGGACAATGACAACTGCATCGGTGAGAAACAGGGCCGTACCCAGAGCAAGGGGGGTAAAGCGGCTGATTATCTGGGCGATGATGTCCGTTCCTCCAGTATTTGCTCCCGAACGCATGACGATGCCTATGCCGCTACCGAGCAGGACCCCTCCAAATATGGCAGAGAGTAGGGTGTCCATGCGGTCAGTGTAGGGCAGAAGCCCCCCATACTCGGTAAGCTTGCCAAAGAGGCTGACCCAAAAAGAGAGTAGGAAGGTCCCCCCTAGGCTTTTAAAGCCATAGAGTTTGCCAAATACCGATAGGCCAAGCAAAAAAAGAGGGATGGAGATCCCGAGCATGACTAGCCCGGGTTCCCATCCCACCAGGTGGTAGATGATAGTGGCGATGCCATTGACACCACCACTTGCTATTTTGGCTGGGAGGATGAAAATTGCTATTGCAAAGCCTGCAACGCACGTTCCCACTAAGATGTACAGAACTTCTACCACAGAACGTTTCAAATGCATGTGCATTGCATCCCCCCTAGGAGATTAGTTGAGATATTTCTCAAGCGTTTTGCGCACGGCGCCCTCTAGGGCGACCAATTCCGCAAAATAGGTTTCGACTAAAGAAGCCATGTTGTTTGCATACAGGTCAAAGCCAAAGATCGACTTGTCGCTCAGAATTGGCTCGAGCTGCTTGGTAAACGGCCCCTTGTCGCCAAGCTTGATACCCTTCAGGTGGGCCCTGACCTCATCTAGACGGGGATCAGGACTTGGACTGAAGGCCTTTCCTCTGTCATCAACGCCCATCAGGTAACGGATCCAACCGGCAAACACGAGTGGGATGATCGTAAGGTCAGTTACATCGAGCTTCTCGTTTGCCATATACGCCTTGACGGTCTCGCCAAAGCGTATGGCAAGCTTTTGGGATGTGTCCGTAGCGATACGTTGGGGAGTATCAGGAAGGAATGGATTGGGGAACCGCATTTCCAGCACTTCCTTGATGAACTGCTTGGGGTCTATGATCTTTGGATCGATTACGACCGGCATCCCTTCGGTATATCCGATGGTATGCACCATCTTGTTCAAAAGAGGGTCCTGCATCTCATCGGAGATGAGTGTATAGCCCAGCAGACATCCATAAATAGCCAAAGCGGTATGCAAGGGATTAAGACAGGTAGTGACCTTCATCCTCTCGACCTTGTTTACCGTATCACGGTCAGTGAAGTAGACACCGGTATCTTCCAAGGCAGGTCTGCCATTGGGGAAAGAGTCTTCGATGACCAGGTACTCACACTCCTCGGCATTTACGAATGGGGCAATGTAGGTGTTCTTCTCGGTGACAACCATGGTGGTGTCCTCAAATCCGTCCTTCTGGAGCATCTTCTCTACATTGGCATCAGGACGGGGGGTGATCTTGTCGATCATGGACCAAGGAAAGGCTACATCCTTTTGTAGGTATGCGACAAATCCTTTTTCAACCAGGCTATTCTTTTCCCACCCTTGGGCAATGGCCAATACCGCACTTTGCAGTTTTTCTCCATTGTGGGAACAGTTGTCCATGCTTACCAGAGCAAGCTTCTTTTTGCCTGCAAGGTAGCGTTCATAGACAAGGGCTGTGAGTTTGGAGAGAAACATCGAAGGCTTTTGCGGTCCATTGGCAAGGTCCTCTACAACAGATGGGTAGAAATCACCATTTCCTCCTCGTAGGGAGTATCCCTTCTCGGTGATGGTGAAGCTCACCATCTCCAACGATTCCTTACGGAAAGCCCCTTTAAAAAATTCCCACTCCTCTCTAAACTGAGGATCACACTTGTAGGCTCCTGCAACGGAGCCTATGACCTTCTTTTCGATGGTACCATCGCTTTTGAGGGTTACCAGCAGGGTGAGATTGTCATGTTTAGCGTAGATGTCGTCGATAATCTGGTAGTCGAAGCCCTCCCCGACGATGATACCGGTCTCTGCCTTCTTATCTTCAAGCAGGGTCTGCTGGAGTGCGGCAGGAAAGCCGCGGAAGATATTTCCTGCACCAAAGTGAATCCAAGTAGGCGTGTGCATCGTCTTGGTGATCATCTTTTTCCGGTCGAAGAGGGGTAGGGTAAAGCCTTTCTTTTCCCATACTGATCTGTTTTGTGTGCCTTGTGTGCTTAATTTCATAACAGCTCCTTTGTGTAGGTTTTTCGCATATAAAAAGGTCGGGGGGAAGCCTCTTTCTTGAAATAGTGGGGGTAGCGCAAAACCAAGCTCTCCGTCTCTTGCAGGAGCTTGCTCAGGTGTTGTTCCTCAAGGTTGAGCATCTCTTTGAGATCCTTGAAGCGTAATGCACCCACCATGCTCTGGTGTTGCTCAATGGTGTTGGGCAAGGCATTCTTTTCAAAGAAAGAGAGGAGTCTCATCCTATGGTGATTGCCTCCCTGGCTTCGGATAAGGTTCCATATCCTACTCATACCTATGCCAGAAAAGATGATTCCATGAAAGGCATTGTCAGCCTGGAGAAAATCAATGAAATTCTCCTCATCCATTGCTTTTTGTTGGAGGAGGATGTTCTCTTCCATTAGGGCGAGGTGGGAATCAGTGGCGATGTTGATGAACTTCCGTACTGCTGCCTCCTCAAGGCTCTTTCTGAGGAACCTTTCCTCTTCGACCTGCTTGAGATCGATAAGGGAAACGCGAGTCCCTTTTTGAGGAAAGATGTCTACAAGATTATCCCCACTGAGTTTCATCAAGGCATCCCTGACGGGGGAACGGCTGACCTGCAGCTGCTCACTAAGTCGCTGTAGGTTCAGTTCCTCTCCAGGTTTGAATCGTAAGGAAAGGATTTCAGATCGTAACGTTTGATAGATCTCTTCTGCGGCGGTGACTCGAACTATTTGTGCCATATTATATCCTTCTAGTATTTTTATTCATTGCTTCATATAAACCAAGGATATAGGCAGCTCCGATGGCGCGGTCATAAAGCCCATATCCAGGATTTGTTATTTCATCCCAAATCATATGCCTCTGGGCAGGGCCCTGTCTCATACAGGTTAAAGGACCCTCTGAAAACAGGGATGAGGTTGTTGCATACAGATCCGATGCCTTCCTTGCCGAGGCTTTCCAAGCTGGTAGTATGGTCGGTGATGTTTTTTTCGTGTTTAGAAGAGCCTACCTTACAAGAACCGTGGACATCGAAGGTTTTACCCTTGAGGGCCTGAATTTTGTCCAAGGGGGACTCTTGCCCTGAAGCGATGTCGTACAGCAAGGTCATGACACCCTTCACGTTGGGAATCTGCTTGAGGGTTTCTGTATCAAATGCAGAGCCAAACCAACATAACGCCATGTTCATTAGGGAAAACTCCATAGGGTAAATCTTTTACCCTATTCTAACAAACTAATATATTAGTTGCAAGTATCGGATATAATAGTTCCCTATTCTTTGGTGAAGGAAGACGATCTTTATCGCCTATCACCCATGATGAGCATGGAAGATGGTCTGTCCAGAAGTAAGGTACAATCCTCTTTGGCCCTGAGCATTGCACAAGGTGCAAATACTGAGATCTGGTCATACATGCACATGGCCACAGAGCGAGCCTTCCGTTGTTCTGGAACAGCACACACAATGGTTTTAGCTTTCATTATTTGCTGTACCGACATGGAGATTGCTTGCTTGGGGACTTTTTCCAAGGAGGAGAACCATCCTTCACGCACTTGCTGTTTTCGGTTTCTCGCATCAAGATCCACGATGATGAATGGTTGTTTGGTCATTATGTTCGCAGGGGGGTCGTTGAATGCTATGTGCCCATTCTCACCTATGCCTACAAACAGTAGGTCTATTTGTTTGTCTTTGATTAGGGTGTTCAGCCTTTGCACTTCAGCTTCGAGATCCTCGCTGTCACCCTCTATGGCGTGGAAGTTTTTTATCTTCTGTACCTTGCTAAGGAAGTTCTTCTCTAGGAAACCTCTGATGCTAGCCTTATGGTCGGCTTTGATCCCCACATACTCATCCAGATGGAAGAGCTCGACTTTTTCCCAAGGGATTGAGGCTGCGCACAGGTGTTCATACATGATGTACTGGCTTATTCCGGTGGATAGGACCACCACAGCTTTCCCCTGCTTCTCTATCGCAGATTGGATTGCCTCGATACCAAGCTTTGCAGCTTGAAAGCCTAAATCTTGTTTGTTTTCACAGATTGTTACCCGCACTTGCTACCTCATCCTTATGTATAGGGTAGAATTCCCTAATACATTTAGGATAGCGTATTTGCTAATTTTGTTATAGGGGGCTAAAGGTAGGCACCTTCACTGGAAGGATGGTTTTCGTTCCAGGCGCTGGTGTTCAGTTCTATCTGCTTGGTGATGGTAGTGCTACCTAAGGGGGCAAAGAGTTTGTCCAAGGAGAGAGCTTCCCCAGCCAAGCCTACAATGACTGTGGTATAGCCTTTTCTGGCCGCCTGGCGGCAGAAGTGGTCAAAAAGAAATCTGAACAGTCCCATGCCGCGGTACTCACTTTTGTTACCAAAGAAAAGGATCTCAACTGTTTGTTCCTCGATGGCCTTGTAGGAAAGGAACCCTGCCATCTCACCCTCACCTGTTCTTGCAAAGATATACTGGGCATCCTGCTCATTATGGACCTTTGGCTCCAAAAGTCGCAAAGCTCCCATCTGCAGTTCGTTACCTTGGCGCATCTCTTCCAGCAGAGCCTGTTGCAAAGCGAGGATCTCTGTAAGGGGTAGGTCGTCGGCCGAACTTCCTATGACAAAGTCCTCCTGGAGGATATCATCGGTAAGCTCTTGGGGTTCAATGTCGAGTTGGAGCAGTTGTAACGAGCCGTCATGTTCTCTGTACCAGGTATAGACTTCCCGCTTGAGTTGCTCGTCCTTGAAGGCGAACCAATCCCTTTCCAAAGAGGGTTGTTCACCAATAACATCCTTGAACCGACGGAATACCCCTTTCCCTGCTTGGAGTGCTGCCTGCAGTTTCTCTTTATAGAGGGGATTCCTCACTTGGTTTGCGAATTTTTCCATGACAAGAAAACCGTCTGAAGGTTGCCAGTCAGGGATGTCTATATAACGGTCAGGGGTAGCATCTTGCTCTTCTTCCCATGCAAGCATGAGTCGACCTTGCTCAGAAATGACCTCTCCCTTTACCAAATCGAGGTAGTACGAATCGCTTTGGTCCTCCATGGCAAAAATGATGGTATCAAGGAGGAACTCTGTGAGCAAAGGAAGATTTAAGGGAGTTTTTTCACTGTCCATGGTGCCAATTGTACTATGCAATCATGGGTTTGGCTAGTGTGCATAAGTGCCACTCACCTTGACATTACAGCTGAAAGATACGATATTATAGGGGTAATCCAGAATCATATTAGGAGTGTATTCATGAGCATTATTGAATTTATCGAAGCCAGGGAAATCC
>CAYSIH010000079.1:0-7406 GCA_964431005.1 uncultured Sphaerochaeta sp.
GCCTGACCACGCTTCCCATGGGTGGGGCTAAGGGAGGAAGCGACTTCAACCCCCGAGGCAAGAGCGATGGGGAAATTCTCCGTTTCTGCCGTTCATTCATGACCGGTCTGGTGAAGTATATCGGACCGAACACCGACGTGCCTGCCGGTGACATGGGAGTGGGTATGCGGGAGATCGGGTACATGTATGGCCAATTCAAGAAGATCCGTAACGAACATACCGGTGTTTTGACCGGCAAGAGTCTCAACTTTGGAGGATCGCTCATCAGGCCAGAAGCCACCGGCTTCGGCTCGATGTACTTCGCAAATTATATGCTCGAGGAGAATAACGACACCTTTGCAGGAAAGACCATCTCAGTCAGTGGGTTTGGCAATGTCGCCTGGGGTGCTGTCATGAAGGCTACCGAGCTTGGGGCTAAGGTCGTCACCATCAGTGGTCCTGATGGGTATATCTATGATGAAGAGGGTGTGGGAACAGCAGAGAAGTGGGCCTACATGTCCTATCTTCGTGCTTCCAACAATGATGTGGTCGAGCCCTATGCCAAGAAGTTTGGTGCCAAGTTTGTGGCCAATAAGAAGCCTTGGGAGGTTCCTGTAGATATGGCCTTCCCCTGTGCCATTCAGAACGAACTCTCCTTGGAAGATGCCAAGACCTTGGTAGCAAATGGGGCAAAGTATGTGGTGGAAACCTCCAACATGGGCTGCTCTGCAGATGCAACCATCTACCTCATCAAGAACAAGATCCTATTCGGCCCTGGAAAGGCTGCCAATGCCGGTGGTGTTGCAGTCTCCGGCCTTGAGATGAGTCAGAACGCCATGCACATCTCCTGGAGTGCGGAGGAAGTGGATGCCAAGCTGCATGACATCATGAAGAATATTCATGCCAGCTGTGTTAAGGAAGGGACTCAGGAAGATGGGTACATCAACTACCTCAAGGGGGCCAACATCGCCGGCTTCAGGAAGGTAGCCGATGCCATGGTACTCTTGGGGTATTAGCAGACCCTAAGCACAACAGGGAGTCCCTTACTGCAAGGGGCTCCCTGTTTTCATTACAGAGCGTACAGTTTTCCAAGCAGTTCAAAGCCCATCTTGGTTTTGAATACTCGCTCGCAGAAAGCCTGTACCTGCTCCTTGGTCCATTCTTTTTCTTTTGCGGTCGCAAGAAAGAAAGCTTCTACAAAAATCTGATGGTCAAGATTCTGGATATCTGCATAACTCAAGTGATGGGCTAGGATAAAACAGGCACGCTCGGTGATCTCCTGTGTAAATCCCAGGTTTTGTAAGAGTTCCCTTGCAAGACGGGTCCCATCCACCTCCAAGCCTTTCCTAGTAAGAATATGGTATTTTGAGCTACACTCCTTGATCCCTATGCAGTGGGTCAACGCGGCGATCTCAAGGCCCAGTAATTCCTCTCCTTGCATCCCTTCTGATGCTGCAAGCGCCACTGCAAAGCCGTGAACCGAGAACATGTGGGTGATAATTTGTAAGTCGGAATCCAGATGTCGCACCATTGCGAGGTGCACTTCTGCCACTGTTGCCATAGTGTGTCTCCTCACTTGTAAGTATTGGCTCTGCATCTCTGTTTGTCCAGCTTCTTTCTTTTCAACGACGCTAGGCACCAAGAAAAAAAAACGATTCGAAAGGAGAGATTTTTGAGAAAGTCTCTCCTTTCAAAGAAGATGAATACAACGCCTTTATCTCAGATTTCCTGTAGCAAGGGCAAGGAGTTGTGTTTTTTCATGAAGAAATATGTTGCGATTTTTTAGAAGAAAGCAGAGGATTTTTGCGTGTTGGTAGTAGAATGGTATAAAACCTATATAACACTACATGTAGCGTTATGTAGCTTTGATACCCCCCACATATTTTGTTTTCATCTTGCAATCCTTTGGGTACCATGGTATGTTAGAACTTGCAAAATCTATGATTTCGCACTGTTTGTGTAGTGATATTCACAATGAAGTTTATATATTATGAGGGATTGTATGAGTGCTGTTAAGAATGAATTGAGCCCCCTGGGCCGTAAGATTTTCCTTGACCGATATGCGTTGAAAGACGTGAAGAAAGAGACCCTGAAAGTGGGTGATATCGTGGTTGCTGTAAGCAATGCTGCCACAGGTCAGCGGGAGATCGGGGTGATTACCTCCCTTGGTAAGGATAACGCCATTACCGTCAAGCTGGATGATGGTGTTGTTCTAAACGTCAAGCGTGAAGAGATTGACAAGCCTTTGGAGACCGATCCTGCCGAGATGCTTGCCCGTGTGGCAAAAGGCATCGCATCACAGGAGAAGGGTGGCGATAGAAGCAAGTGGGAAAAAGAGTTCAATTGGCTTTTGGAGGACTGGAAGTTTGTCCCTGCAGGCAGGATTCTCACTGGAGCTGGTACGACTCAGAACCTTACCTATTTCAACTGTTATGTAATTCCCTCCCCGAAGGACAGTCGTGGGGGTATCATCGAATCCTTGGGCCAGATGACAGAGATCATGAGCCGTGGCGGCGGGGTAGGAATGAACATCTCCTCCCTCAGACCACGACACAGCTATGTGAAGGGCGTAAACGGAAGGTCCAGCGGTTCGGTCAGCTGGGGCGGGCTCTATAGTTTTGTCACCGGCCTCATTGAGCAAGGCGGTTCGCGCCGGGGCGCTCTGATGCTCATCCTCAACGACTGGCATCCTGACATTATGGACTTCATCAACAGCAAGCGTGAGATGGGCAAGATTACCAATGCTAACATCAGTGTAGGCGTCAGCGACGCTTTCATGGATGCGGTCAAACATGACGGAGACTGGGAGACGGTTTTTCCTGACACTACCGATCCTGAATACAACACCGTATGGGACGGCAATATCGAGAGTTGGAAGGCCGGAGGGCATAAAGTCAATGTGTACCATCGCATGAAGGCCCGCGAGATATGGGATGCCATCATCGAGAGTGCCTGGGCATCAGCAGAGCCTGGAGTCTTCTTCATTGACCGCTACAACAAGATGTCCAACTCCTGGTACTACAGTAGTATCCAGTGCACCAATCCCTGTGGGGAACAGGGCCTTCCTCCTTGGGGTGTCTGTAACCTCGGTTCCATTAACTTAAGTAAGTTTGTGAAGGACAAGAAGGTGCAGTACAAGGACCTAGGCAGGACTGTTCGTGGGTCTGTCAGATTCTTGGATAATGTCATCGATGATACTCCCTATTTCTTTGATGAAAATAAGGAACAACAGAAGTCTGAAAGGCGTATCGGTCTTGGTACTATGGGCCTTGCAGACATGCTTATCAAGATGGAGCTTGCCTATGGAAGCGATGATTCGCTTGCCTTCATAGATGAGCTTTTCAAATTCATCTGTGTTGAGGCGTATTCAGAGAGTGCTGCTCTTGCCAAGGAGAAGGGCAGTTTCCCTCTCTTCGATGCTGAAAAGCTTTTGCAAAGTGGCTTCATGATGGAGATGCCAGAGTCCGTACGGGAAGATGTCCGTACAAAGGGCCTGCGTAACGTCACCCTCATCACCCAGGCTCCTACAGGAACCACCGGGACGATGGTCAATACCAGCACAGGCATCGAACCCTACTACTTCTGGGAGTGGGAACGCACAGGAAGGATGGGATCGAACATCGAGCGGGTAAAGGTTTATGACGACTGGGTGAAAGAGAATCCCGGCAAGGAAAAACCCCACTACTTTGTCTCTGCAATGGACCTTGCCCCTGAAGGGCATGTGAAGGTGCAGGCAGCTATCCAGAAATGGGTGGACTCCTCCATCTCCAAGACAGGGAATACTCCCCGCGAGTATACCGTCGAGCAGACGGCAAAGCTTTATGAGTTGCTGTACGACTTGGGCTGTAAGGGAGGGACCACCTATCGCGATGGTTCGCGTGATACCCAGGTGCTGACTGCAAAGCAGGAGCCTAACAAGGAAGAGGCAAAGGTGGAGACTCACCAGTTTGCCGAACCTAAGCCCCGAGTGCGTTCTACTGTGCTGCGGGGGACGACCTACCGTAAGGCTACCCCCATCGGCACTGCCTATATTACGGTCAACTGTGACGGGCCTAACGCCACAGACCTCTTTGAGGTGTTTATCAACGTAGCAAAGGTCGGATCCGATGTTGCAGCCGATGCAGAGGGTCTTGGCAGGCTCATCAGCCTGATACTGAGGATGCCTTCTCCTCTCTCCCCTGAGCAGCGTGCCCAGTCTATCATTGCTCAACTGATAGGGATTGGAAGTGGCAGGTCACTAGGGTTTGGCAAAAACCGAGTCATGAGCCTCCCTGATGCTGTGGCACAGGTATTGCAACAGCATATCGGGACCCCCATGTCCGATGCACAAAGCTCAAACCTTCCTGATGAGGAGGATGAGATTACAGAAGCTGGTCAGCTGGACCTTGGGCTTGCTCCTTCGGTGAACAGTGTGAAACCTGATATCTGCCCTGTCTGTGGGAATGTGACCTTTGTAAACATTGAAGGGTGTAAGAAGTGTTTTTCCTGCGGCTATAGTGAGTGTTGATTATTTGTAGTGTGAAGTTTATTCTGCTTTTCTAGGAGATCTGGGAAGGTGAATAGTAAGGACCTGATGCCCCGTCTTTTTGCTAAGGCGGGGTTTTCTTTGTACCAAGGACTCGATGCGAGCATATACCTGCTCTTTGTAGTCAGGATCATCAACCGTTTTGGTGATTTTGTGCAGCTGCTCCTTGTGCTTATCCTGACAGGGAAACTGGGGATGGATAGCCACCAAGCTGGTTTTTTTATCTCACTTACCATCATTGCAACTATGGTCGGACAGCTGACAGCTGGCTTTGTTGCTGACAAGCTTGCACGCAAATATGTCCTTGTGTTCTGTCAGCTGATGGTCAGTGCCTGTTATCTGGGCTGTGCATTGTTGATACAAGGCAGGTTTTCCTCCTCTGTTCCCTATGTCATTTTGCTGGGTTCTCCGTTTCGTGGAGCAACAGCGCCCATCACCAATGCAATGGTAGCGGACTTCTCCGATGACAAGGACCGTAGCCGCTCTTTCTCCCTGCTCTATCTGGGTACCAACATCGGAGTAGCCGTCGGTCCTATCGCTGCGGCCTTCCTGTACGGATACTCAATCCCCCTGCTGTTTGGAGGCTCTGCTCTTTTGTTGCTTATCTCCACTCTTCTGCTCTGGGCAAAGCTGCCTCTGTACAGGGCGGATGCATATACCAGTACCTCTGAAAAAATTCCCGGTGGCTTTCTTCTTGCTCTGTTCAAGAACAAGGTCCTGCTGTTGTTCTTGCTGTTTTTTGCCCTATACAACCTGACCTATCAGCAGAACACCTTCGCCCTCCCTTTGCAATTCACCCATCTGTTTGGAGATGAGCTTGGAGCGAAGCATTTTGGTCTGCTTATGACTATCAATGCCCTGACCGTCCTTGTGGCTACACCCCTTATAACTAAAATGACAGTTTCATGGGGCCAACTGAAAAATATGGTGCTTGCAATGCTGTTCTATGTTGTGGGGTATGGAGCGTATGCCTTTTGCACCCTCCTGCCGTTTTTTTTGGTAGCTACGTTCATTTGGACACTCGGAGAGATCCTGATGGCTACAAATGCGAATGTATTTCTCAATGCCTTTGCCCCTCCGCGATACAGGACACGTTTTAACGCATTGGTCCATGTTTCTGGAGGGGCTGGCAGTGCCTTAGCCCCAACTTTGGGTGGGGTGTTGTTGCTTTCATCGAGCTACTCTTTCCTATGGATACTCATGGCTGTGATCTGTCTTTCGCTAGCCCTTCTGTATATTGCATTAGATTGGCACTTAAAGAGATAACTTTTGCTTTACCGGTTGCCGGGATTAGAAAAACCCTAAGGGTGTGGTTGCAAACGATTCCTAATTGGTTTATCATTGGACATTGAGAAATCCTGCTTGGATTTTTTTATTTTGCATAGGGTGGCCCTGTCGGGTCACATCAAATATCGTTTATGGAGTGTCAAAATGGGTAACAAAAAAATGGTTACTATTGACGGAAACACCGCTGCTGCGCATATAGCATATGCATTCAGTGAGGTTGCCGCAATCTATCCTATCACCCCGTCTTCACCAATGGGTGAATACGCAGATTCTTGGGCCAGTACTGGTCGTGAGAACCTCTGGGGAAAGAAGGTAGAGATCATGGAAATGCAGTCAGAGGCAGGTGCAGCAGGTGCTGTTCACGGTGCTCTGGCAGCCGGTGCACTGACCACCACATTTACTGCAAGTCAGGGATTGTTGTTGATGATCCCAAACATGCATAAGATTGCAGGAGAGATGATCCCAACCGTGTTCCACGTGTCTGCACGATCACTCGCAGCTCAGTCATTGTCAATTTTTGGCGATCACAGTGACGTTATGTCCTGCCGCAATACAGGATACGCAATGACTTGTGCATCCAGTGTACAGGAGACTATGGACATGTCTTTGGTTGCTCACCTTGCAACCTTGGAAGCACAGGTCCCCTTCTTGAGTTTCTTTGATGGTTTCAGAACATCCCACGAGCTGCAGAAAGTCGAGGAGATTTCCTACGACGAAATCAGACCGTTGGTGAATGAAGAGTATGTACGCCGTTTCCGCGAACGTGCACAGAGACCTGAGAAGCCAATGCTCAAGGTTGCCGCACAGAACGAGGACGTATACTTCCAGGGCCGTGAGACCGTCAACCCTTACTACAACGCTATCCCAGAGATGGTACAGAAGTACATGGACCAGGTTGCAAAAGTAACCGGTCGCCAATATCACCTCTTTGACTATGTAGGTGATCCTGAAGCAACTGACATCGTTATTGTCATGGGCAGTGGCGCTGACACCATGGAGTGGGCAACTGAGTACATCAACAAGAAGGGTGGCAAGACTGGTCTGTTGAAGATTCGTCTCTATCGTCCGTTCAGTGCAAAGCACTTTGTAGATGCCATTCCCCAGTCTGTAAAGCGCATCGCAGTGCTTGATAGGACCAAGGAGCCCGGTAGCCTCGGCGAACCCGTGTACCAGGATGTTATCACAGCCCTCTCACAGATGGGACGCACTGACATCAAGGTAATCGGCGGACGCTTCGGTCTTTCCAGTAAGGATTTCACTCCTTCCCATGCAAAGGCTGTCTACGACCACCTTGCAGGAGCTGCCTTCAATAACTTCACTGTCGGTATCAACGACGACGTGACCAACCTCTCTATCCCTGTGAAAGAGAAAATCAACGTATCTCCTGAGGACGTTGTTTCCTGCATGTTCTGGGGTCTTGGATCTGACGGTACCGTCGGAGCTAACAAGAACTCCATCAAGATCATCGGGGATAACACTGAGCAGAATGCACAGGCTTACTTCTCCTATGACTCGAAGAAGTCCGGTGGTATCACCACCAGTCACCTGCGCTTCGGTAATAGCTCCCTTGATATGCCTTGGTTGATCGACCATGCCGACTTTGTCGCTTGTCACA
>CAYSIH010000080.1:0-7359 GCA_964431005.1 uncultured Sphaerochaeta sp.
CCATTGAAGAAAGCTACAAGGCAGCTCTTAACAAATATGCAGCTACCATCCAGCTTAAGGGTTTCAGAAAGGGAAAGGCCCCTCTTTCCGTGATGGAAAGCAAATTTGGTAAGGATATCCGTGAGGAAAGCACCTTCAACACTATTGAAGAGGCACTCAAGGAAGCGCTCGAAGAGGTAGAGGATAAGTACAAGCCTCTGGCTTACAGTGTCCCTGAGCTGCAGGATGAAGAGACCCTTCTTCCCTTCAAGAGCAACAGCGATGTGACCTTTACCGTCAAATATGATGTAATGCCCGTCTTTGAGGTTCCCCCTTATACCGGCCTTAGCGTCACCTACCCTAAGGTAGAGCTTCCAGAAGAAGAGGTCACCAAGGAACTTGACAAGCTCAGAGACCAAAACGCCATGGTCATCGACAAGGATGGCAAGGCAGAAGACGGTGACATCGTCACCATCGACTATGTTGAGCTTGATGATGAGGACAATGAGGTTGCCACCACAGCCCGCAAGGATTTCATTTTTACCATTGGAAGCGGTTCTAACTTCTATGAAATAGATGAGGAGATCACAGGCATGAAGGTTGGCGATGAGAAGATTATCACCAAGACCTATGCTGAGGATTCCACTGTTGAGGGATATGCTGGCAAGACCATCAAACTCAACATAGCTCTCAAAGCCCTGAAGTACCGTGATGTCCCTGCCCTAGACGATGAATTCGCCCAGGACGTTAAGGACGAGTACAAGAAGGTTGATGACCTGGTGCAGGCAACTCGCAAAAAGCTTGAGGATGCACTGAATGCCAAACTTGAACAGACAAAGCTTGACGCCCTTACTGAAGAGCTTCTCAAGGGTGCTGAGATTAGTGTCCCCGAGAGTATGATCGACATGGAAGTCGACCAGGCTTGGAAGCGCTATGTACAGCAGATCGGTCTTAGTGAAGAGCAGGTCGAGCAGTTCCTCGGGTTCCAGCAGCAGACCAAGGAAGATCTTACCGCCCCTTGGAGAGAGAGCGCAGAGAAGACTCTTCGCGTCCAGCTGATCATGGAAAAGGTAATGGAGAAAGAAGATTTTACCGCCGATGAAGAGGAAGTGCAGAAGGTCATTGCCGAGCAGCTCGGTAGCGTGACTGATGAAGCTCAGATCAAGTACTATCGCTCCATGATAGAAGATGAGCTGAAATTCCAGAAAATAGCCCCATTCCTCCAGGAGAAGAATACCTTCACAGAGGGAGAGGCAGTTGACTACTACGAGTTCATGCAAGATTCCTTTGGTGCATAACCTCCTTTTCTTGCAGTAGTCAGTGTTGTGAAAAGGCGGTTCCATCTAGGTTCCGCCTTTTTAATCTTAAGAATTATGAGGGGGCTTTTGCCATGAATATTCATCCTGCTAGGATGCAATCAGTAATACCGATGGTAGTCGAACAATCAGGTGTTGGAGAGAGGTCGTACGACATCTTCAGCCGATTGCTCAAAGATAGAATCATCTTCCTCGATGGTGAGATCAACGACTCGACAGCGGACCTCGTTGTTGCCCAGATGCTCTTTCTTGAATCAGAAGATGTTAAAAAAGATATCAGTCTCTACATCAATAGCCCTGGAGGCAGTGTGACTGCCGGTCTGGCTATCTATGATACAATGCAGTATCTGCATAGTGATGTGCAGACCATCTGCATGGGTCAGGCAGCAAGCATGGCAGCACTGCTGCTTGCATCAGGGGCTGAAGGCAAACGGTACATCCTACCCTCTTCACGTGTCATGATCCACCAACCCTGGGGAGGAGTACAAGGCCAGTCAACGGACATCTCCATCCAGGCTAAGGAGATTGGCAGACTGAAGAAACTCACCATAGACATTTTTGTAAACCATACCCATAAGAGCTTGGAGCAGATCTCCAAGGATGTTGAACGTGATTTCTTCCTCAGTGCCGATGATGCCGTATCCTATGGCCTAGTCGACAAAGTAATGAGAAGGAGTAATTAATGGCACGAAATGCTAAAGTCTGTTCCTTTTGTGGCAAAGGCCAGGAAGAGGTAAAAAGACTCATAAACGGTCCCGGAGTAGCAATATGCGACGAGTGCGTCAAAGTATGTAATGATATGCTCACCGGCGATCCAAACCTGAAGGAGAGCCCTGTTGGATTGCCTGAGATAATCCCCACTCCCCAGGAATTGAAGGACTATATGGATGAGTACGTCATCGGCCAAGAAGGTGCAAAGCGCGTCTTGGCTGTTGCTGTATATAATCACTATAAGCGTGTAAAATACCAGAGCCAGATCACTGAACAGGGAGTTGAACTTGATAAGTCCAACATTCTCATGGTCGGACCTACGGGAACTGGTAAGACACTGCTTGCATCAACACTTGCAAAGAAACTGCAGGTACCCTTCGCCATCGCTGACGCCACCACCCTCACTGAGGCTGGATATGTCGGTGAGGACGTAGAAAACATTCTGCTCAAGCTGATCCAGAATGCCAATGACAACATCAAGGCTGCCGAGTTCGGCATCATCTTCATCGATGAGATCGACAAGATCGCCAAGAAAGGTGAAAACGCATCCATTACCCGTGATGTCAGTGGAGAGGGTGTACAGCAGGCTCTGCTGAAGATCATTGAGGGCACCGAAGCCTCAGTCCCACCCCAGGGAGGGAGGAAACATCCTAACCAGGAGATGCTGAAGATCAACACCCGTAACATCCTGTTCATCTGTGGTGGTGCCTTTGTCGGTCTGGACAAGGTCATTGAAAAGCGTACCTCTTCCCATGCTATGGGATTTGGGGCAAAAATGTCCAATACCGCTGACAAGGACCTCAGTGCCATCTACAATGAGTTGATGCCCGACGACCTGGTAAAGTTTGGCCTTATCCCAGAATTCATTGGAAGGTTGCCCGTACATGTCGCATTGAACAACCTCTCTGAGAAGGATCTGATGCGCATCATAGTAGAGCCCAAGAACTCTATAGTCAGGCAGTATGAGGCTTCCTTCAAGCTCGACGGCATTGACCTCACCTTCAAAGAAGATGCGGTTGCTGCTGTAGCCAAAAAGGCGTTTGAACAGAAAACTGGTGCTCGTGGTTTGCGTTCCATTGTTGAAAAGATCATGATGAACATCATGTACGACCTTCCTTCCCTCACAGATGTGACGAAGGTGATAGTCGGAGAGGAGAGCGTACTCGATGGAAAGGAACCGGAAATTATCCGGGGAGCATAGGATGTTTTTTACCTATCCCCCTATCGATGAAGAGATTCTCGATGTCCTGAGAAACCGTGATGAGTTTGTCATTGTTGGTCATGTCAGTCCCGATGGGGACTGCATCTCCAGCCAGATGGCAATGAAAGCCCTGCTGTTGAAGATGGGCAAGCGTGTCCATCTTGCCAATGCTGGACCTTTTGACCGTTCGGAGATCACGCATTTGCGCGCTGACTTCCTTCCACATATCGACGAGGAACTGCATAAGCGCAACCCCGTAGTCATTGTGGTGGATTGCTCTACGCTTGATAGGATTGGCCATCTTAGCAACGAGATAGATGGGCTTCTGACGGTCATCTTTGACCATCATAGCAGCGGAGAACCGTTCGGTACCCACCGTTACATCGTCCCCCGATCAGTCTCCACTACCATGGTCATCATGCACCTGTTCAAGACCCTTGAGATAGAGATTACAAGTGAGACAGCAGAACATCTTTTCTTCGGGTTCGCCACTGACACCGGCTTCTTCCGGTTCATCAATGCCTATAGGGGTGAGACCCTACGCATGGCTGCTGAACTGGTAGACCTTGGAGTCTCTCCGAACATGATACATACCAAGATGACCGGTGGTAAAAACCTCAGTTATGTTAAATACCTGGGTAAGCTCATAGACCGAAGCGAATCTCATTTTGAGGGAAAGGTGATGGCAAGCTCCAGCTATCTCGTTGACAGTGAGACCTATATCACCAGCGACAAGCCCAGCGATGCACTCTACTCGATGTTGCTTTCCGTACAAGGGGTGGAAGTGGTCCTCTTCTTCAAACAGCTCTCTGAAGAGGTTACTGAGGTAGGGTTCCGTGCAAGTCACCAGAGTCATATCGATGTCGGATCCTTAGCTGAAAGGTTTGGCGGCGGCGGCCATAAGAAGGCGGCTGGAGCCACCGTGCAACAACCTATCGACATTGTACGGGAAAACTTGCTGAAAGCTGTTGAAACCCTGATCTAGTGCGAGTTGGCATACACATTGCATGTTCCTTGTGGAGAACACCCACAAGGAGCAAAGCATGTATATCGCGGGCATTTCGGACACACAAAGTGCCAGACTGACCAAAGCGGTCCTCTTGGCACAAAAGCAAAAAGACAACCAACTCTTGCACGATAAGGTTCATCTTGTAACCCAACAGTTATTATACACTCTTCCAGCCAGACTCAGGCTCCTGCCTGAGGAGGATTGCTGTGAATTCTTGTTTTACTGTTATGAAACCATTGAATATTACCTCACCTCCTATAGGGAGGGGAATCTCCCCTATATCGGATACATCACCGAGGTGGTGCGCAAGAGAAGCCGGTATTTTTTAGCCTACAAGCGTACCCAGAAGAATAAGGAACGGGCCCTGCTTGAGAGCGAACAAAAAGGCTGGGATGAAAGTGACTTTGATGGGTGTGTAGCAGAGACGAAAAGCTATACTACGCTCACCTCCATACCCACTGTAGAGCACTCGGTGATGCCTTCCCTATTCCTTCAGCTCCTCAATGCCCCCAAGTACAGTGGCGTTGATCACATACAGCTTGATGAAGTGCAGAAGCGATTACAGAAAAGGTTGCAGCAAGGGGCCAACCGAAAACGTTTCCTCATCATGCTGGCCATCTCACCCCACATGACCAATCTGCACCTCTTGGAGGAGATAGCCACCCTACTCGAGGTTGATGCATGCCTGCTCAACCGCTTTCTTTCTACCGCAGAGGTACAGCTACAAAAAAAACAACAGTGCAAGCAAAAGATGGAAGCGACAAGCAACCGTCATTTCAGGCGCATCATGGAGATTCAAGCAGAGCTGAACGGGTGTGTTGATGAACAAAAGAGAGAGTCCCTTATGAAACTCCTCAACTGGACAGAAAGGGTGCACAGGACAAAAATCGAGCAGATCAGGAGTATGGAATACCACCTGAGCCACTCACAGATAAGCCTATTGCTGGGTATCCCCAAGGGGACTGTCGCATCTTCGGTGCACTATATCAAAGCCCTGATCAAGGAGTGTATGGACTAAATGTGGCCCAATGAGTATCTTTTTCCCTATGAACATACTATTGGCAACATCTAATGAG
Organism: uncultured Sphaerochaeta sp.; assembly: GCA_964431005.1. Taxonomy (GTDB): domain Bacteria; phylum Spirochaetota; class Spirochaetia; order Sphaerochaetales; family Sphaerochaetaceae; genus Sphaerochaeta. The sequence continues at coordinate 5,293 of CAYSIH010000080.1, forward strand.
CATAAGAAGGAAGAGTTCGCAAGGATCCTTAAGGACCATGCGATCTTCCTGCCTTCTGAGCTTGGCGTGGTCTTTGACTTTGAAGAGGATGGGGAATCCTTTACAGAAAACGCTTTGGGAAAAGCACTGTCTCTTGTAGGGAGTGTCCCCAAGGGGTATGCCATCCTCGCTGATGACTCAGGTGTCTGTGTTGATGCCTTGGGGGGAAAGCCTGGAGTCAGGACAGCACGCTACGGGATGGAGGAGCATGGGCGCATGCTTGAGGCAGGAGAGCGCAACGCCTTCCTGCTGAAGAACCTTGAAGGCTATACCACCAAGGCTGAGCGTAAGGCTAGGTTTGTCTGCGCCCTCGCCCTTGTTGTTGACCCCTATAGGATTTATACAATTTCAGAATCAGTGGAAGGCACCATAACAGAAAAACCTGATGGTCATGCCGGCTTCGGCTATGACCCGGTTTTCTTTGTTGACGAGGCCGGTTCCACCATGGCAGCCCTCAACGAAGGGGATAAAGATCTGTACAGCCACAGGGGACGGGCTACCCGTCTCCTGAATACCGTATTGGGAGAGATATGATGGATATTAAAAAACGATCAGAAGTCGCGCTTGAAGATACTTGGGACCTTACTCCCTTATTCGCTGACGAACATGCATGGGAAGAGGGTATGAAGGCCTTACAAAAGGAGATTGAACATGCTCCTTCCTTCAAGGGCAAACTCGGAGAAGGCAAAGAGAGCTTTCTCGCTACCTTTGCCTGGTATGAAAAGACCGGCATCTTAGCTGAACGGCTCTATAGTTGGGCATTTCTCAACTATGCATCCGATGCTTCAGACAGCACCAATGTGAAACGGCACTCTCTGGTAGGCCAGAGTCTTGCCCAATTGAGCACAAACATGGCGTATTTCGATCCTGAACTGCTAGCCATTGCAGATGAGACGATACAGGCCTATCTTAACGATCCTGACTTCGCCCCATATAAGGTCTACCTGGAGAAGTCTCGACGCTTCAAGGCCCATGTGCTCAGTGAAAAGGAAGAACGCATCATGGCCTTGCAAAGTGAAGTGGGGTCGACATCCCGCACCACCTTTGGGGACCTAACCAATGTGGATTTTGACTTTGGCACCATTGAAGGGAAACCTCTTACGCAGAGCACCTTCAGCTCATTTCTTATGAGTGAGGACCGCGTTTTAAGAAAGAAGGCCTACAAGCAGCTCTACGCAGTATATGATGCTCACAAGCATACCATCGCCCGCCTCTACGAGGGACAGGTTAAGCAGGACAAGTTCAGCTGCAAGGCACGAGGGTATGACAGTTGCCGTCAGAAGGCCCTCTATCCGGACAATGTTCCCATGAGTGTCTATGACAACCTCATAAGCTCAGTTCATGATGCCCTGCCCTCCTTGCATCGCTACTACGCCTTGCGTGCCCGTCTGATGAAGCTGCCCAAGCTCGCCCACTACGATGTCTATGTACCGCTGGTATCAGGGGTACAGAAGAATACCCCCTACAATGAGGCTGTAGAGACGATTGGAGAGGCTTTGGCCCCCCTCGGAGAGGAGTATGTCTCCATCCTAAAGAAAGGACTGACCACCGAAAGGTGGGTGGACCGATATGAGAACAAAGGTAAGCGCAGTGGAGCCTTCTCTAGCGGCGGCTACACTGGTGCACCCTATATACTGCTCAACTACAAGGAAGACGTCCTGAAGGACCTTTTTACCATAGCGCATGAAGGCGGACACTCCATGCACAGTTACTATAGTTCCAGGAACAATCCTTACTTTCATTATGACTATACTATTTTTGAAGCAGAGGTAGCCTCAACCTTCAATGAACAGCTGGTGGCAAAACATCTTTTTGATACTGCAAAGGATACAAAAACCAAGGCTTTCATCCTAAGCAAGGGTTTGGATGACATTGTCGCAACCCTATTCAGACAGACGATGTTTGCTGAGTTTGAGGATATCACCCATCGCCTGAGCGAAGAGGGGGTTCCCTTGACCATCGATCTGCTCAGGAGTGAATACAAAAAGTTGCTTGAGCAGTATTTCGGCCCTTCAGTCGAGTTTGAGG
>CAYSIH010000081.1:0-7307 GCA_964431005.1 uncultured Sphaerochaeta sp.
ACCAAGCGGTATAGTTCATCCATCCAGGTTGTGAACCAGAAGAGCCGCTATTTTCATACATATGTTCTTCTTGTCGGAATAACACCATGAAACTGTCAGATTATGACAGTTTCATGGTGTTATTTTGGCTATGGAGATATATTGATGAACAGGTTGGTGAAAACAATTCTCGAAAAGGTACCCGTTCCCTTATTCACAACCACGGAGATTTCCACTCTTGTCAGTGGCTCTGCAAATACTCGGTATGCATTGGTCAAGCGTGCTATTGCCGACGGTGATATCATCGGTAGTCAGAATATCCTATCCTATAGCATGGCAACCTACCTCTTCTCCACCCACACCTCATTGATGGGAAACTCCTGCTTAAGGCCCTTTTGTTCAAAGCTGGTGGTAGGTCTCCACACCTTAGGAGGGGCGAAGCCATCAAAGGGGTTCGTTAGGGAAGGAACTTTTGCAAAGACCTCTAGCATCTGATGAGCATACTCTTCCCAGTCGGTAACACAGTAGATGTACCCACCCTTTTGAATCTTCTGTGCCATTAGCTTTGCTAGCGGCTCCTGGATGAGCCTTCTCTTATGATGTTTTTTCTTTGGCCAGGGATCGGGGAAGAAGATATGAAAGCCTGCTACCGAAGAGTCACCGATCATGTGGGTGAGGACCTCAACGGCATCGAAGCGCATAATGCGAATATTATCCAGGTCATCCTTACCAATGAGGTTGAGCAGCTTGGCAAAACCGGAAAGAAATACTTCAAGACCCAGGTAGTTATATTCAGAACGATCTTTGGCGATTCTGTGTGAAGAGGTTCCCATGCCGAAGCCTATCTCAATGATCACAGGCTTGTCATTTCCAAATATTTTTGTAAAATCAAGAATCTCTTTCTTGAATTCGATGACGTGGCTCGGGTAGTAGAGGCGCAAGGCATCCTTCTGAAAGGGCTTGAGGCCACCGGTGCGCAAGACAAAGCTTTTCACCTTCCTCCGAGTGCCTTCTTCACGAATTTCAACCTTCCCAAGCTGGGGAAATTCGTCAAATATGGTATCCATCGTACCTCCTACAACAGTCGCTGCAACTGTTCCATCAGGAACAAGGCCTTGTCACGCAAGGAGACTGCATCAATCTTAATATACATGAAGTTCATCCGCCTAGGATCCAGGCTAACACGTTTGTTGCTCAACGCGATCAGGGCCATCACCTTCTCTACGTTCAGTTTGGCGACCCTGCCAAACTCCAAGGTGACCACGCCTTTACGGTCAGTCAGGTGGACAATGGAGAGTTTGCGGCAGAGAATCTTTATCTCAGCTATGTAGAGCAGGTTTGCCACTTCTTCAGGAAGGGGACCAAACCTGTCATCGAGCTCACTGTTGAGCTGTTGCAACTGTTTTTCATCGGCAATGGAGGAAATCTTGCGGTAGATATCAAACTTGACCTGTGGAGCCTTGATATAGGAGTCAGGAATGAAGCCTGTGTATTCGAGTTCAAGGAAGACCTCTTTCTCCTCATCGCGCTCGCCGCCCTTCTGCAGGTCTGCGATCGCCTCATCAAGGATCCTAATGTACATGTCAAGGCCTACCGAAGCAAGCTGTCCACTCTGCTCACGACCCAAGAGGTTGCCTGTTCCCCTGATCTCCATATCCTTCATGGCGACCTTGAAGCCTGAGCCTAGCTCCGTATTTTCGCTTATGATCTTCAACCGCTTGAGCGCTATCTCGCTGAGAGCGCTTCCCTGGGGATAGAAGAGGTAGGCGTAGGCCTGACGGTCATTACGGCCCACCCTTCCACGCAGCTGGTAGAGCTGGCTCAGCCCATAACGGTCTGCTCGGTCGATGATGATGGTATTCACATTGGGTATGTCAATTCCGTTCTCAATGATGGTTGTCGAGACAAGGACTTGGATACCCTGGTGGACAAAGCGGCGCATGGTATCTTCGAGCTTTGCACTGTCCATCTGGCCATGGGCGCTCTCTATGATGATCTCAGGCAGGTTTTGTGAAAGTAGACTGACCACATTCTCAAGCGTCTCAATCCTGTTGTGCAGGTAGAAGACCTGCCCACCTCGTGCCACCTCCTCACGGATGGCGCGATAGATGACGTACTCGTCGTACTCATCGATGCTGGTCTTGATGGGCATCCTGGCTATGGGTGGGGTAGTAAGCAGGGACATGTCACGTATCTTCAACAGCGACATGTACAGTGTCCTGGGTATGGGTGTTGCACTTAGGGAGAGGGAGTCGATGCTGGTTCGCACCGTCTTGATTCGCTCCTTATCCTTTACCCCAAAGCGTTGCTCCTCATCGACGACAAGCAGGCCAAGGTCACGATACAGAATATCCTTCTGTAAGATCCTATGAGTGCCGAAAAGGACGTCCACCTTGCCTTCGGCAACAGATAGCAGGGTCTTTTTCTGATCTTTCTTGGGTACGATTCTCGAAAGTTGGGCGCACCTGATGGGAAACGAACCGACCCGTTTGATGAAGTTGTTGTAGTGCTGTTCAACAAGAATGGTCGTCGGCGCAAGGAAGGCTACCTGCTTGCCGCCCATAACCGCCTTGAAGGCTGCGCGGAAGGCTATCTCAGTCTTTCCGTATCCCACGTCCCCACATACCAGACGGTCCATGACCATCGGCTTCTCCATGTCCTCCTTGATGTCCTCAATGCATGTCAGCTGGTCAGCTGTCTCATCGAAGGGGAAAGAGGCCTCGAACTGCAGTTGCCAGTCGGTATCCTTAGGAAAAGCAAAACCCACACTGTTCTTACGTTTTGCATAAAGCTCGATGAGATGTTTGGCCAAATCCTCAGCGCTCTTGCGTGCCTTTTTCTTCTTGTTCTCCCACCCCTGTCCTCCAAGGGTATCCATTCGGGGGGTCCCCTTTTCACTGCCAATGTAGCGCTGGACCAGGTTTGCCTGTTCGATGGGAACATACAGCATCTCACTGCCGGAATACTCTATCTTAATGAAGTCACGTTCACGGTCAAAGCTGGAGACACGGTCAATTTTTACAAACTGACCCACCCCGTAGTTCACGTGGACAACATAGTCGCCCTCATTGAGGTCGACAAAGGAGTCCAAAGGAGAGGACTGGGTATGCTGCAGGGTCTTTACCACCTGACGACGTCGGCCAAAGATCTCATGTTCGCAGATCGCTATGACCTTCTCTTCAGGAATGGAGAAGCCACCTGAAATTTCTTCAGTCTCCCACTGCAGGGCGGGGAACTCATTGAGCATCTGCATGAGGCGCTGCCTCTGCAGGAGGTTCTCAGCAAAGATTGTTACGCCCCATCCGTCCTTGAATAGGCTTTGCAACTCCTCCTTAAGCAGGACGAAGTTGCCAAAATAGGAACGTGGACCGCCTATGTCGAAAGAGTAGGCATCTTCAGTCTGCCCGGAAATGTCCACCAAGGTCATAGCCTTGGAGACACGCTTTTGGAAAGCGGGAAAATCAAAGAGGAGCTGGTCAGGCTTCAGTGCCTCACGATCTTCAAGGAAAGCATCACGGTAGAGCGCTTTCGCTTCGAGGGTGAGGCTGTGGTAGCTGGTGGCCAGCCGCTGGTCACCGACAAAGCAGAAAAAGTCATCCTTGGAAAAATACTCCTCTATCGATGAGGTAAGCAGTTTTGCACTGGATGCATCAACCAAGGAGAGGGAGAAGCTGCTGATCTTATCAGTTGTCTCCTGGGTAAGGGGATTGAAGATGCGGATCTTGCCCACTTTGTCCCAATCGGCATAGATGCGATAGGGAAAGTCACTCTCGTAGGGAAAGATATCCATGACCTCTCCGCGTACACTGAACTCCCCAGGGGAGGAGGTGGCTACAGTGTTGATATACCCTGCCCCCCCAAGCTCCTCAGCAAGCCGAATCGGGTCAAAGGTCGAGTTTATCCGTATGGTAAGCTCAGCATCCCCTAGGGCCTTAGGGGAGACCACCTGACTGACGAAGGGCCTCAAATGGGTGACAATTATGCCGTGCGTACACTCCTTGATGGAGGAGAGTCGCTTAAGTTGGGAGTACTCGATGTCATCGCCTGTGAAAGTTGAGTACAGTTTCCTGCCATGACTGGGAAGGTAGATGGTCCTTACCTCCTCCTTGCTCTTGGGAGTCTGCATGACAGATTTTGCATCAACGCGAAAGCCGTTGTCCTTCAACAGGGCAAGAGCACTCTCCTCTGTCGGGCAGATCACCCAAATCCGCTTCTTTTCTCGCCTGCTGAGCAGACGTAAAAAAAGAGCCAGGGGGTAGCCTTCCAGGCCCTGGACTGAGAGAGAAGTGGCTCCGCTGGCATAAGCCTTGTAGGCAGGGCTGCTTTTGATATACGATTGAACAATAGTGGCGATAGGCATTTGCATAAGCGCCATTACCCTATCATGAGCAAGAAGGTTATGCAATAGAATGAAAATACAACTTGAAAAGAAAAAACTTGACATACTCGCAAAGGCTGTAGAGGACGCCGGACTCTATGCAAAAGAGAAACAAGGAGAGATTCACCGCTCCTACAAAAGTGATGGCTCAGTCATCACCAAAACCGACCTCGCCATCTCAAAAGAGATCCTTTCGGTAGTCACTACCCTGTTTCCCGAGGCGAACATCATCAGCGAGGAGACCCTCACCGACTTTGACAGGGAAGCTCCCTATACCTTTGTCTTGGATCCCATTGACGGTACCGATGTCTACTCCCAAGGCCTGCCCTCCTGGGCTGTGGCTCTGGGAATTTTGGACAAGGAACGCAAACCTGTGGGTGCCTACATCTCAGCACCAAGGTGGGGTATCGGAAGCGACAGCCTCTTTGTCCGCCTAGACCCTGGATCAGATCTCTTGGTCAATGGTGAGCCTTGGACCCTGGGAGGGGACAAGGATAAGCCTAATCAAATCACTATGGGATCCAGCGGACAACGCCTGATGGACTTTTCCCAGTTTTACGGCAAGATAAGGATTTTCGGCAGCAGTATCCTTCACATGCTCGCCCCTGTCATCCATTCACATATCCAAGGGTGTGTGAACCAGAGCTGTTATGTCTGGGACATAGCAGCAAGCCATGCTGTATTGCTCGCATATGGGATGGATATTCAGTATGTGAATGGAGAGAGCTTTGTCTATGACGACAGGTTTCTTCTTGAGAGGAAGAGCTTCTCCCCTTCTTTCTATGCAGGGACTGAGGCGTGTCGCACTGAGCTGGCAAGGATTCTCCCCTCTAAATAGTAGGATTTGGGATCTTGCCCTGCTCATACCAGTGTCTGGCAAGATAGATGAACGGGGTATCGAAAACCGCCACCACCCACTTCAGCACAAAAGTACTGATGATTATCTGTACCAACACTGAGGTGGGATATACACCCCAAAAGGCTATGAAGGTAAAGACCAGCGTATCTATGAGCTGGCTGACAAATGTGCTGAGATTATTTCTTAGCCAGAGGTACCCCCTGCCCGGCTTTTTCTCCTTCCAAAAAGCGAATGCCCAGATGTCGTGGGTATTGCTTATCAGGTACGCGATGAGCGAGCCTATGGCAATACGTGGCATAAGGCCGAATATTGTCTGCAATGCAGGATGTGCTATGTCTGATGATGAGGGTTCGAACAAAAGGGCGACCTGCATGAGAATCGTCATGGAAAGCAGGGCAAAGAAGCCAAACTTGACCGCCTTTGCCGACTCCTTCTTGCCGTAGATTTCACTCAAGATGTCAGTGACCAAGAAGCTGGTCGCATAGACAATATTGCCCAGTGTCGCCTCAATGCCGAATATGTTCACATTCTTAGTGACTTGGATATTGGCAAGGATGATGCTGATGGGAATCCAGATATACAGACCCAACTTCCCCCAAAACCTATAGGCAAGCATAATCGCTGCAAAATCCAAGACCAAGAGCAAAAACCATAAGAGTTCATTCATCGCCGACCATCCTTACCTTTGATCACAGCCTCTGGATAGTTAGGTCATACCTAGCAAGGCCATAGTGATCGATGACCTCTTGGAGAAAGGGAAGACGCACGGTTGCCACAATGTCTACAGAGGTGGTTGCCACGGCTCTCTTGAAAGAAGGGTCAAATCCCCCACCCTCAAGCTCAAATCTTCCTATTTCATCAAAGACAACAAGCCTTGCAGAAGAAAGGTGGTCGACTATCTGGTCGTTTGCCCAGGCAAACACAGCATCATCAACAAAGAACCTTCCCCTTTTTCGTCCGGAAGGTATGCTTTGTTCAGTAAGGGCCACCCGCTCCTCTGATGAAAAGAGGTCTTTCAGTCTATAACAGGTTTTTTCTGCCTTTGCAAGAGAAACGAAGCCACAAAGATGGTGGTCAGGGTAGTTTTTTTCTTGGATGAACGCGAGCAGGGCTGTTGTCTTTCCACTGTTGTACTCCCCTGTTATCAGGTGGATCTTCCTATTGTGCACCGAGGAAACCCTGCAGCACATCAAAAGCCTTCATGGAGTCCTCCCGCTTGATGACAAAGGTCAGCTCATTCATGGTGGAGACGATCTCAATGACATTGATCTGTTCCCAGGCAAGGCGACGTACTGCCTCATAGACCACCCCAGGTGTCTGCAGGAAATCGCCGGTAAAAACCAGAGAAAGGGCAACAAGGTCATCCATCTCATGCAGGACCTCTTCATCTTTGGCAAGCTCAGTCACCAGAGATCGATATTTTTCACTGACAGCGAGGGATACTTCATGGCTTCCTATGGTGATGTTCAGAAAATCACCCTTTTCAGTCGATACCTGACCGTAGAGGGAACCGAGCTTGCTGATGAAACTATCGCGTCTGACAAGGTTCAGATCAAATATGTTGGTTTTCATCACGATGCCGTATTCGACACTGCTATACTCATCGTGTATGGTACGTGCCTTCAGCTCTTCACCATATCGCCTCAGGGCCATGACAATAGCAGAGCTTTTGACTTCCTTGCCATAGGCCTTTTCCACCTCAGGGAGGATAGCCTGGGCATAGTTGCTGAAGGAGAGAATGCCAGTGATGAGCATCTCATGTATGAAGGGGGACTTGTCCACGATTCTTTTAACGCAACTGCTAACTGACTCTGCCATAGTATGCTCCTTGGATATTGTTATTATAATCACAAGTTGAGCTTAATTACAACAACATATGCTACTATTGTCCAGTAAATTACAAAACAACTAGGATAATACAGGGTTGTTTACTCTCTTCAGTCGTAAAAGGGACCTTTTTTCGGTAAAGCTTCACCGAGTTTCTGCCATTGCTTTGCTATCGGTAGGTGATTAGGGTCTTTCGTTATGACGTAGGCTTTAGCATGACTTGCATCATTTGGTCAGTGTCTAGTGTCTTACCTCTCTTTAAAG
>CAYSIH010000082.1:0-7249 GCA_964431005.1 uncultured Sphaerochaeta sp.
TTTGTTTGGATTATTTCGGGCTCAAGAGAGCATTACATTAACGAACATGGGATATTAGTCCTTACTTATTACAATGTATGGGCTTGACAAAGTGCCATTCTCAGAGTTTAATGAAGTTGTCGGTTCCAGTTATCAAGACTAAATCATGTAAGAAAAAGATCCTTTTAGAGATTTTATTATCAAATAGTACTACATGCTCTGGAACCATTACCGTTTTATGGAGGTTTTTATGAAACGAAAAACACTTATAGTGTTTCTTTTAGTTGTGTTGTTTGCACTACCTGTTTTTGGTGGAGGGGCTAAAGAGGCCAAAGCCACTGAAAAGGTCATTAGGATTGCAGAGCAGGTACCAGGTCTTATCACCCCAGGTGTATGGGATGGTCAGGTCTTTTCCATGAACAGTTCCATGTATGAGTACCTTGCAGAGATCAATGCAAAGACAGGTGAACTTGATCCTGTGTTGGCCACAGAGTGGTCTACCGTTGATGGTACTAAGTGGATCTTCAAGCTTCGCCAAGGGGTAAAATTCCATGATGGATCCGATTTCACTTCTGCAGATGTGAAATTCTCCATTGAGAGAACACAGGACCCAGGTCTTGGGCATTTGAAAAAGCAGGACTTTGAGGTAGTGGAATCCATTGAGACTCCTGATGCACATACTGTCATCATCAATCTAAGGGAACCCCGACCAACATTCATCTATCAGCTGACCGACTACAATATGGCAATACTCTCCAGTGAGTATGACTATGCCAAGCTTGGTGAATCCAAACCTATGGGAACCGGTCCTTTCAAATTGACCCAGTATATTCCCAAGGAATCAGTGGCAATGGAAAAAAACCCAAATTATTGGGACCCTGCCCTTCCTAAATTGGATAAGATACTTATCTACTTCATAGGTGACATTGATGCCAGTGTTTCGATGCTGGAAGCTGACCGAGTTGACGTTGTCAATTTCCTCACCCCTGTCATTAAGAGTCGGCTTGAAAATATAGAAGGTATTTCTGTCATTTCCCCCTATCAGGAGCAACGTTTCGTTTCGATGAATGTGGATGAGAAACCTTGGGATGACAATCGTGTCCGTCTAGCCTTCAAATATGCTATGGATCCTCAGATCCTTGCTAAAAGCGTAACCCAGATGGAACTAGGCCAAGGAGCTGAGTATAACGAGACTCCCATCATGAATATGCTCGCTGAGTATAAAGAGCTACCCCTACGAGAACGTGACTTGGAGAAATCCAAGGCCTTGCTTGCTGATGCTGGCTATCCCAATGGTGTTGAGGTTGAGCTGTACTATGCTTCCGACCACCCCTTTGGAAAAGAACTGGCACAGACCTTAAAGGAGCTTGCTTCTCCTGCTGGCTTTGATCTCGAACTCAAGGGATATACCCGTGACGTGTATCTTTCCCAGTATTGGCTCAATGTACCCACATCCGTCACAGGATGGGGTGGAAGGATAGACCCTTCCATGCTGTTGTCCCTTGCATTCAAGGGTGGTGGTGCTTGGAATGAATCACACTTAGATAATCCTCGCGTCAATACCCTGATCGACAAGATAACTGCAGAGATTGATGAAGCGCAAAGATTGGCGTATTACCATGAATTGCAGGAAATCTTCTACGAGGAAGGCGCACTGTTGAATGTGCAAGTTCCGTATCTGGTGGGAATTAATGACCGTGTCATTGACTATAGACAGCCTCTGACAATGCTTCCCCAGTACAAATATACAGATATAAAATGAATAGAACACTAACCATTATTCTAAAAAGGCTTGGGTCACTTCTAGTGACCCTGGCCGTTATGTCCTTCATCATTTTCATGCTGGTAGAGATTATGCCAGGTGATGTCGCCCAGATGATTTTGGGACAGAGTGCCACACCTGAGGCCGTAGAAGCCCTTCGTGAGGCACGAGGTTTGAACGACCCTGTATTTCAGCGGTATTTCCGTTGGGTAGGAGGGGTTGTCACCGGAGACCTTGGAGATTCCATCTATATGCAAGGGGTTTCGATCAATTCGATCCTCTGGCGTAGGGTTGGTCACTCCATGATTCTGGCCTTGGCAGCTTTTATCATCTTCGTACCGCTTTCCATGTTTTTTGGAGTATTGGCGGGAGTAAAGGAGAACAAGCCAACTGATTCTATAATCTCATTTTTCGGATTGGCTACCATGGCTTTGCCGGAGTTCGTCTCAGGTGTTTTCCTCATTACCATCTTTGGTGTTCAGCTTAAGTGGTTGCCTATAGTAAGTGTAATCCCCATTGGGGAGAGCCTGTGGAGCAATCTTGAAATTCTTGTCATGCCCGCACTCTCTGTTACCTTTGTTATGTTTGGATATGTATCCAGAATGCAACGATCCTCCATGATTCAGGTATTACACTCTGATTATGTCAGGGCTGCAGTGCTGAAAGGTATGCCCCGTAAGTATGTGATCTACCGTCATGCCCTCAAAAATGCCCTACTACCCACCATTACCATCATCGGTATGAATATGGGCTGGTTGTTCGGAGGTTTGGTTGTTGTAGAAACACTCTTTGGGTATCCCGGGATGGGTAGCTTGCTCATGACAGCGATTAAGACGAGGGACGTGCCACTAATCGAAGCATGTGTCCTCCTGATCACTGTTATCTTCTCCCTATCTACAATGTTTACAGATGTTCTGTATAGCAATCTTGATCCTAGAGTTCGATTACAAGGAGGTCAGAAATAATGAAATATATTTTCTATCAACTAAAAAAATACCCCCTTGCAATTGCGGGGATAGCTGTGCTGCTTTTATGGGTTATTATAGCTATTTTTGGACCGTTCATGGTCAGCCATACCCATACTGCTATGGATTCAGCCAATCAGATGATTGCCCCAGGTAGTGCTGGACATCTGTTGGGTACCGATAGCATGGGCCGAGATATCCTTTCAAGGATTGTGTACGGAAGCAGATCAATTTTGACTGTAGCTCTCATGACCTCAATATTTTCTACAGTACTGGGTATTCTTTTTGGGTTTATAGCAGGATACTTTGGGGGGAAACTTGATGCCGCTTTCTTGCGGGCTATGGATATCCTCATGGCGATACCTCCTTTGGTACTCTCCATGGTGGTCTTAGGAATCATTGGGGATTCAAGTATCCTTACCCTGACTTTAATTGTCTCAATAGCCTTTATCCCTGCTACGGCAAGGGTGTCACGAGGTGTCTTACTGACAGAAAAAAGCCAAGAGTATGTTGCTGCGGCTAGGATCAGGGGCGAGAGTCACATGTACATCATGTTTGTTGAGATCCTACCCAACACCACAGGTCCCATCCTAGTAGAGGCGACTGCAAGGTTTGCCTACTCCATCATGATGGTCGCATCCTTGGGCTTCTTGGGAGTAGGCCTCCAACCGCCAACCCCTGACTGGGGAATGATGGTCATAGAAAACAAGCCCATCATCTCACAAGCCCCCTGGGCTGTGTTATTTCCCGCCCTTGCTATCGCCTCCTTGGTTATAGCAATCTCGATTTTCTCTGACTTTGTCAGCAAGGTACTAATTCATGAACGATAAAATACTTGATATTCAAAATTTGAATGTCCAATTTAAAACCTTTGAGGGGAAGTTCTCTGCGGTGCGTAATGTCTCACTCACCTTAGGACGGAATGAATCCATTGGTATCATCGGAGAATCAGGATGTGGAAAATCCACCCTAGCCTTCTCCATCATGCGCTATCTAGCCCCCAATGCAGAGATGGACGGCTCTCTCATTTTTAATGGTAAGGACCTGATGGATAATACCGAAGCTGAAATGGACAAGATACGGGGAAACCGTATCGCTATGGTCTTTCAGAACCCTTCCACAAGCCTAAACCCTGCCCTGACCATTGGTTTCCAACTTGATGAGGTGGGCATTATGCATCAGAAACTGAGTAAGAAGGAGGCAAGAAAAGCCTCGCTTGATGCTCTGGCTCTGATGAATATAGGAGATCCCAAAGGTACTGTAAGGCGATACCCCCACCAGATCAGTGGAGGTATCCAGCAGCGTATCTGTATCGCTATGGCTATTCTCTGTAACCCTGACATCATGATATTGGACGAACCGACGACAGCCTTGGACGTAACAACAGAAGCTGTCATCCTTGACTCAATCAAGAACCTCAAGGATAAGCTGAACATGTCCCTTATCTATATCTCCCATGATATGGGTGTCATAAACAAGGTTTCGGAGCAGATAGTGGTCATGTACAACGGTGAGGTTGTCGAACAAGGACCCAAGGCCAAGATTTTTGAAAACCCCAGCCACCCCTATACCCGAGCCCTTATCAACTGTATGCCTCGTGGCGGAGTAGTAAAGGAAAATACCAAGCTCAACACCATTAAGGGGTATGTACGACGCCGAGGTATCATAGAAAGCGGCTGTCCCTATGCTGATCGTTGCGATATGCGCAATGATACCTGTGAAGCCAAATACGGCATGAGGGCCATCGAGGAAGCGCATAGCGCAGCCTGTGACCGTGCGTATGCCGACGATATCGAAGATGTCATAAAGAAGAAGCGTAAACCAAGGGTTCGTGAGGTAGCGACCAAAGAGCCTGAGACTATTCTGGAGCTTGATAACCTGCACAAGATATATGGAACCAGACGAAAGATTTACGCCGTCAACGGTGTGGATGTTGCCGTCAACAGCGGAACGGTTATCGGTATCGTAGGGGAATCAGGATGTGGAAAATCTACTACCGGACATATGGTTGCAGGACTTTACAAGCCTACCAAAGGCAAGATGACCTTCAATGGAACTGATATTACCCGTGGTTGGAGAAGGCGTTCTCCAGAGACACTTAAGGATATTCAGCTCATTTTCCAAAACCCGGGCAAAAGCCTCAACCCTTCCCATACTGTGGAGCAGATCATAGGACGCCCTATGCAACGCCTGTTGCACATGAATTCTAAGGAAGAGCGCAGAAAGAAGATACTCTCCATGTTGCACAAGGTTGACCTAGGCGGCGAGTACCTCTCCAAGAAACCTAACCAGCTCTCTGGTGGCGAACAACAGCGTGTAGCCATCGCCAGAGCCCTCTCAATCTCCCCTAAGATGATTGTGTGTGACGAACCCACCAGCGCCCTGGACGTATCAGTGCAAGCATCAGTGCTTAATCTTTTAAACAACTTGCAGCATGACAGCGAGGTCACCTACCTCTTCATCTCCCATGACTTGAATGTGGTAAATTATATCAGTGATACTATCATGGTGATGTATGCAGGGAAGATCTGTGAGTATGGCAAGCGTGACGAAGTGATGAGCAAGCCTTTCCACCCTTATACCGAAGCCCTGCTTTCAGCAATGCCTGAGGTTGACCCGACCAAACAAAAGGACCCCATCCGTCTGGAAGGAGGACTTCCTGATCCTGCGAAGAAGCCCAAGGGCTGTCCTTTTGCTGGAAGATGCCACAAGCAGGTGGGGAAGATCTGTGAAGAGCAGTATCCACCTATGGTCAGGTTCAGTGATACGCATTATTACAACTGCCATATTGCCAACCCTGAGATGTAGGGGAAAAGCAACTCCATTGGTTGGGAACATTGTTAAAGAATTTTCTTGATCAGCAAAAGATATTTCAAAGAGACTTCCTTGGGTGTTGACCAAGGCAGTCTCTTTGGTTTGCCCAGCATGGGCAGACTAAAGAAAGACCTCCATACGATACAGAGGTCCTCTTTGCACAAATTCTCGATAGAGGCTATTCTGCTCGAGTCCCTTCGCCTTCCTGTATCCTCGCTTGGTACTCACGCATCCGCCTACTGAAGAACTGGATATAATCCTCGTCCCAAGTGCCGGCACAGATGGTGGTGCGTTGTATGGTAAGCTTGCTCGCAATGGTGAACTTATCAACCTCAGTGCCGAATATGGTCTTGACCATGTTCTTTTCCCCGGCGATTCTTACCTCATAGAGATATTCACCCTTCTGCTTGACTTCTTGCTCATCACTCTTCTCTGTAAGGTAGGAGCGCAGTACCGCCTCATACTCAGGACTTTTCTTGGTATTGATAAGATAGATGCTGCCTTTGATGAATTTGGCAAGGGTATGTTTCTTGCCGAGATCCAGGAACAGCACCTTCTTTAGCGTATACCCTTCGTTCAGGTTATTCTGCAGAGTTTTTCTTACAGCTTCCTCATCCATATCGCTGGCGATCATCAGTTCGGCGAGCATCACCTCATTATCACCGGATACCCCAAGGGCCAGGGGGTTTACAAACTCAAGCCTTGGCTTGGGGTTGAAACCCTGGGTGAACTGTAGGTTCAGACCACTACGCTGGAAAGCCATTTCAAAGTTTCTCATCGCGTTGATGTGGCTGATGAACAACGACCTGCCTTCTCTCTTGTACGTGATGATGACCTGCTTGGGGGGATAGACAGGAAGAACCCTTGCAGCGAGTTTCTCCTTATTGGCCTTGAGCTCCTCCAAAATGGTATCAGAGTGTTCGGTATCGGCAACTTCTACATTTTTGTTGCAGACTCCGCATAGGTGATCACACTCAGGAAGACAACGATCGGTAAGCAGAAGGCTCTTTGCCTGTGCAAATTCATCCTTAAGGAATTTTTTGCTGACCCGTAAGGAGACACTGTCCCATGGAAGGTCCTCTTCCATGGACAAGGGCTTAAAGATCGCATCAGAAGGGTCGTAATCAGCTTCGGCTATAGCCTCCATCCACAGATCGGACCTGAGATGCTCGTCCCAGGCATCAAGGCGACATCCTTTCTTGTAGGCGCTCTCGATGACAGAACCATAACGCTCGTCTCCTCGACTGACCAACCCTTCGAAATAGCTGATGTTCGGCTCGTGGTAACTAACCTTACAGCCGCGGATTCTCTCTTGGATACTGCGTTTGAGGGAGGTAAGCTGCTCGTAGGACTGTTGGGGAGTAAGCTGCTGAGCCCACTGAAACGGTGTGTGTGCCTTAGGGATGAAGGTACCGATGTTGATGTTCATATTGAGGCGGCTAGCATCATAAACAGAACCAAGGTAATCAACTATCGCCTGGTTTTCCCTTTCCCTATCGACAAAAGGAAGACCTATCATGAAATAGAACTTTGCCTGCTTCCATCCCCTACCCTTTGCTTCCTGAGCAATGGCAATGACCTGCTCAAGAGGAACAGGCTTGTTCATAGCCAGCTGCCAGCTCTCAAGTGGAGTCTCTATGGCAAAGGTAAGACCGCTTCTGCGCACGCCAGAGAGCTGTTCGAGGATTCCCAGGGCAAAGGAGTTCACCTTGAGACTAGGCAAGGAGAA
>CAYSIH010000083.1:0-7157 GCA_964431005.1 uncultured Sphaerochaeta sp.
GGGTGACCTCCCCGGTTAGTTCTCCGAGGTTCTGCATCGCCTCCCCTAGTTCCACTGCAACGATGTCCAGCGGAACATCCGTATCTACAAGTTCCAAGGCACGTTCGAGGGCCTTGGCAGCACTTCTGAGGGCCAGGTGCTGGCGTTCGCTCTCGATGACAACCAGCTCATCGCCGGTCGAGCCAAAACCCGCACCAAGTCTCTTTGCGATCGCCGCTACCAAAGCCTTGATGCCATGTCCGCTCTGAGCAGAGATTGCAAGTTCCCCTTCTGGTGCCTTAAAGAGATCGCTTTTGCTATACACGATGAGGGTGCGCTCATCTTTGGGTGGGATATGCCCAACCTCTCCGCTATCGACAAGGAAAATGACCAGGTCCGCTTGCCCGATGAGCTGCTCAGTCTTCTGAATCCCTGCACTCTCTATGGTATCCAGACTCTCTCGCAATCCTGCAGTATCATACAGGCGCACCGGTATTCCTTCAATAAGACAGTCTGCTTCAATATAATCCCGTGTGGTACCCTTGATATCACTTACTATCGAGCGGTCCTGCTTGAGCAGGAGATTAAAGAGGGTGCTTTTTCCAACATTGGTAGCCCCTGCAAGTACAATTCTCGCCCCTTGTCCATAGAGGCGCCCAACAGCGTATGTTGATGCCAACAAGGTGATAGCCTCTATGATCTCCATAAGCTCATGGCGAGGGAAGGTAAAGTCATCAACCTCATCCTCAGCATAGTCCAGTTGGACCTCAACGTGGGCGAGCAGGGTTAGCAGCTTCTCCTTGGAATCTTCAATCTGCGCTTTCAAGCCTCCTCCAAGGCGCGAGAGGGCAAGGGCCTGGCTGCGTTCGCTTTGCGATGCGACCAGTTCCTGTACAGCCTCTGCCTGGGTAAGGTCCATCCTCCCATGCAAGAAAGCACGAAAAGTGAATTCCCCTGCTTCTGCATTCCTCATGCCAAGGCGTTTGAAGGAGGAGAGTATCCTCCGTATCCCAGGAAGAGATCCATGACAGGTAAACTCCAGAGCCTCTTCAGCGGTGTAGCCATGTCCTTGTGTATATACGGCTACAACCACCTCATCGAGAGGGGGCCCCTTCGGACCGTCAGTGAGGTAGCCATGCACCAGCGTTGCATTCTCTGCATTCAGCAGTGCTTTGGGTCTTGAAAATGAGGTTGCAAGCAACTGCCTACACCCTACTCCGCTTACCCTGATGACAGCCAAGGCGCTCTGCGCCCAGGCTGTGGCCAAGGCAAATATTATATCGTCTCTGTTATAGCTTTCCATGTAGGGCAGTATACAGTAGGGGTAGCCGGCCTTGCAACAAGTGCCCCGGTTTGGATAAGATGGGGCAATGAAAAAAGCAGCGCAATTCAGGAGCCATCTCAACCGGAGCATACGCACCTTCTTTGATGGGAAGGGCTATCTTGAAGTGGATACCCCCTCCCTTTCACCCGACCTCATCCCTGAACCCACCATAGAGAACTTCGCCACTCGCTTTGAAAACGAGTTTGTAGGCTCAAGCGACCTCTATCTCATACCCTCCCCTGAAGTGTATATGAAGAAGCTCATAGCCCAAGATTTTGGCAGCATCTACCAGATAGGGCACTGCTTTCGCAACAGCGAACAGATCGGGCGCCACCACAACCCTGAGTTCTCGATGCTCGAGTACTATAGTGTAGGGATGGATGAGCAGGACTCCATAGCCCTCACTGAGGAGCTGTTCGCCCATCTTGAGGCCCCTGACCATCTCAAGCCCCCCTTTGCCAGGCTAACCGTGGCGGAGGCTATGTGGCAGTATGCCCAGGTCGACCTGGATAAGAACCAAAACCAGAGGGCCCTGGCACAGGAGGGGAGAAGACTTGGCCTGTCGGTTCCCGACAAGCCGGAGAGCTGGGAGGATACCTTCAATAGGATCTTTCTCACATTAGTGGAACCGAACCTACCCCAAGAGAGACCCCTTGTACTCGATCGCTACCCTGCCCAGATAGACTGTCTTGCAAAACGCGAGGGCAACTACCGCAGAAGGTGGGAGATGTATGCAGGTGGTGTTGAAGTCGCCAACTGCTATGACGAGGAGACCGATCAGGAAAAGGTGTGTGCATACTACCGAAAACAGTACGCCATCCTCATCCAAGAGCGAGCCGACCGTGGGGGCGTCATCCCTGATGCTGATCCTGATTTCGCAAATATCTTCACCAATTTCCCCCAATGCTCAGGGGTCGCCCTAGGTTTGGATAGGCTACAGATGTTGCTTATGGGTGAATCAAGCCTTATGGGGGTGATTCTTTTTCCTTTTACTGGTACAATTAGTAGCCGTAAATAAGTGTAAATTCAATATATGAGGTATTTAGCATGATTAAAGCAGGTCAAATAGATAAGGGAACCGCCCTATTGATCAAGGGACAGCCCTTTATTGTCGTCGAACGCGAATTTGTAAACCCTGGGAAAGGGTCGGCTTTTGTACGCCTGAAACTAAAAAGCCCCTCCACAGGCCAAACACTCAGTGAGACAATTAAAACTCAGGATAACGTTGATGACATCATGGTCTCCGATAGGGACTGCCAGTACCTGTACAACGATGGGGAGCATTTTCACCTCATGCTGACTGATACTTTCGACCAGATAGAGGTGCCCATGGCCACCTTCCCTGACTATGAATTCCTCATGAAAGACGGTGAGACCTATCGTTGCACCTTCTGGGAATCCCAGTTGTTGGATATTCAGATCCCTCCCAAGGTAGTCTTCTTGGTTGCCGAAGCTGAAGAGGCCATCAAGGGTGACACAGTGCAGGGAGCCACCAAGTATGTGACCACCGAGACAGGGCTCAAGGTTAGAGTCCCCATCTTCATCAAGCAGGGCGAGAAGATCAGGGTCAATACCGAAAGCAAAGAGTATCTGGAACGCGTCAATACCTGATACACTGTAAAAATCGAAAAGGGAGCTGGTTCAAAAGGACCAGCTCTTTCTTATCTCTTTTCTCAATGCATACAATAAAAAAGAAAATAAACTGCAAAAATAGCACTACCCCCTTGCCATACAAGAGAAATAGTTGTAGGTTAGTGAGCGTTAACTATAGGAGAGGAACCCATGTTAAGTCCACGTCAGATAGAAATCTTGGAAGCAGCAATACAACTCACCAGTGAAGCTGGAATACAAAAGCTCACCATACGAAACGTCGCTACTGCCGTCGGAGTCTCAGAGCCGGCTCTCTACCGACACTTTGCAAGTAAGCATGACCTGCTGGTAGCGATCCTTGAGTATCTGGAAAAGAAAATCGCGCATAACTTTATGGGCTTTATCCATCCTACGGGTTCATCCAGCGAGCAGTTCAGGCTCTTTCTGGAGAATCTGTTTACTGAACTTGAAGAGAACAAGGCCTTCTCCCTCCTGCTTTTTGCAGAGGAGACTTTCAATGCAGACCCCGCCCTTCGCCCTGAGCTAAATGCCCTACTGGACAAGAACCTCTCGACCCTCAGTCGCTACTTCGCCCATATCGCCAAAGAGGGGGCGTGTCGCTCTGATATTCCTAGCGAGCAACTTGCCCTGATGACCTTTGGGGCCATTCGGCTTACCGTATCACGATGGCATCTGAAAGGAGAGCAAAGTGGTCTTCTTCTCCACGCTCCCCTTCTACACAGGACTTTTGTCCAACTTTTCACCTTAACCTAGACACATCACGGCTAAGCATAGGGATTTTCTATACCCCTGTGATTAGCTAGCGTTAACTAACATTGGAGGCAGTATGAGATTTTTCACTTCTTTTGCAAAAAAACCGGTCCTTATCCTATTGGTGCTAGTCGCCCTACTCTCGCTATTCGTTTTTGGCATTGCGACCAATGCCAAACTGGTGACCGACCTTACCAAGTATATGCCCTCGACCCATCCCTCCTTTATGGCCAGTGATGCTGCCGAAGAGCTCTTTAATATTCAAAACTCCATACTCTTGGTAGTTGAGAGCCCAACCTCTATCTACAATGCTGGGACGCTCGAGAAGATCAAGAGGATTACCGAAGATCTTCCCCAACATTTTGAAGAGATAGCTGAGGGAAAGGTAACCTCCCTCTCTACAGCTGACAACATCACCAGCAGTGACGGCGATATGGAGGTGCAGCCTTTCTATACGGAAATCCCTACCACCGCCGAAGAGTTTGCCGCCCTTGAGGCGAGCGTAAAGGCCAACTCCATGATCAATGGAAGGAACGTGAGCCTAGACTCCACGGCTACCCTGATCATCGCTGAGATCGCCGACGACAGTGACGCCACCTCCTTGCAGAAAAGATTGAATGCATATGTCAAGGAGTGGGAAGGACCTGAGCGCATCTATGTTGCAGGAAGACCCATCGTGGAGGGTTCTCTTGCTGAGTTAGGACCTAAGGACATGGCCATCATGTTCCCCTTGGTCATCCTCTTCATGATAATCCTGCTCTATCTCCTGCTTCGTTCGGTACGTGATACCACGATCAATATGATCATTGTCCTATTCGGTACGTTGTTCGCCTTTGGGACGAAAACGCTTCTGGGTATCCCTATCTATGCAGTGGACACCATGATACCGGTGATGCTCATAGCCATCGGGGTGGCCTATGGCATCCATATGCACAATGCCATCCACCACAGGCTCCAAGACAATCCGGATATCAGTCGTGACCAACTTGCACAGGCGGTCCTTAAGGAGATGATACGGCCCATCTTCATGACGGCTCTGACCACGGCCATTGGCTTCATGGCCCTGATGACCAGTGAAGTGCTTCCTGTACGGTATTTCGGATTGTTTGCCGCCATAGGGGTGATCAGCGAGATGCTTTTGGCCCTTATCCTTTTCCCTGCCTCCATATACCTATTGGGTATCCCAAAGAATAAGCACAAGGGGAAAAGCCTGGTAGCTAAACAGGGGGAAAAGGCTCCCAAGAACCACCGTTGGGGGGCTCTACTTATCGATCATCAGAAGACGGTTATCATCATCGCCGTCCTTATCATCCTAGTAGGAGGATACGGGGCAACCAAGGTATGGATCGATACCAGCTTTTTGGCAAACTTCGAGGCCGACTCCCCCATTGCACTGACTGATGCGTTTGTAAACCAGAAGTTTGGTGGAACATCCTCATTGAACATCATCCTCAGCAGTGAAGAAGAGGGAACCTTCAAGGAACCTGAGGTACTTAAGGCTATGGATGACCTGCAGATGAGGCTTGCCCAGGACCCTATGGTAGGGGCCACCTTCTCGCTGACCACGTTCCTCAAGCAGATGAACCTGGTCATGCATGAAAATGACCCTTCTTTTGAGCAAGTGCCAGAAACCAGGGAGATGGTTGCCCAGTACCTGTTGCTCTATGAGTTCTCAGGGGATCCGGAGACCTTGGAGAAGGTAGTCGACTATGACTACACCAAGGCAAACATCACCTTCCAGCTGAAGAGTGACAGCTCTGCAGTGCTGGGCTCGATCATGGACCTCGTTGAAGAGGCAACTCCTGGGTTTGCCGCCCACAACATAGAGATCAGTTTTGCAGGCAGTGGGTACAAGACCTTTGTCTTCTCCTCCCTGTTGCTCAAAGGTCAGATAATAAGCTTGGCCCTCTCCTTTATCATAGTGGCCTTGCTGCTTACCCTGCTGTTCAAAAATATCTGGCTAGGGCTCGCAGGGACGGTGCCCATCGCCATTACAGCTATAGTCAACTTCGGAGTGATGGGCCTGTTGAACATCCCCCTCAGTTCAGCAACTGCCCTTATCTCAAGTATCGCAGTAGGTATTGGAGTCGACTACTCCATCCATCTGCTTGAGCACTATACCAACAGAAGACTGAAGGGCTTCAGCAGAGAAGAAGCGACTAGAGAGACGCTCTCCCATACAGGGCGCGCGATCATCCTGAACGCCATCGCTGTGATGGGAGGCTTTGCAGTCCTCTTGTTCAGCGTCTTCCCTCCCAACAGGCAGGTAGGGGCTCTCATTATGCTGAATATGGCTATGAGTGCTCTGCTGACCCTCACCGTGCTAATCGTAATCATCAATCATCTGGACAAGAAGGGACGCTTATTGCCCAAGAAGATACGACAACTACAACTAACAGATACAGGAGTAAACTAAGTATGAGAAAAAGACATTTCAAACGCATGGCAGCAAGTGTTGCCATAGCCCTAATCGCCCTTGTCACCCTCTCTGCCGCATATAGCGGTGAAGAGGCAATGAACAAAGTATACACACGAGACAGTGGCAACAACATGAGTGCCAACCTTGTCATGACCCTGACAAATTCCAGGGGATCGACCAGAGAGAGAAGCATCCAGCAGTATAGGCAAAATGATGCAAGTGGGGAGAAAAAAATCATGTTCTTCCTAGCCCCCTCTGATGTGAAGGACACCAGCTTTCTCAGCTATAGCTACGCTGACGGAAGAAGTGACGACCAGTGGATATACCTACCTGCGATAAAGCGGACCAAACGCGTAGCCGGAGATAAGAAAAACGACTCCTTCATGGGATCGGACTTCACCTACGACGACATGGGGACCCGTCACCCCAGTGCAGACACACATAAGGTCATCCGAACAGAGATGCTCGATAACAGGAAGTGTCTGGTAGTGGAGAGCATTCCCAAGGAAGCAAAGCCAACCTATGCAAAAACCCTTGCCTGGGTAGTTGAAGATGAGTGGATAGGCCTGAAGAAGGAGTTCTATCTTCCTAACGGAACACTTGGCAAGAAGCTGGAGATAGATTCCTATGAAAAGACCGATGGGGTCTGGGTCATTACCGATATGACCATGACCAATACGGACAAGGGCACCTCTACGAGAATCCAGATGCTGGACGTCTCGTTCAACAACGACTTGAAAGATAGCGTCTTCACCGAGCGTCAGATGAAGATGGGACCGAGGATATAAAGATGAAACACAACAAGATAAAAATGGTGGCGACATTAGCCATACTGCTTACTGTAGCAACCCTATCAATCTCTGCAAAAAGCATTGAATTCAACGGGATGCTCCGCGACTATCTGGCCTACACCTTTGAGGACTCAACGTTTGCTGTCCATGAACAGACACTCGACCTTACCCTCGCAGGATGGGGAGAAAACACCCATATGGTGATCAATCCGACCATCTATATGGGAGACAACCAACCACTAAGTCTTGGTATCAGGGAAGCCTACATAGACTTCTATCTGGA